>JACQNT010000205.1 GCA_016202915.1 Acidobacteriota bacterium | reverse complement strand
GCCAGTGTGCGCACCATGTGGCGCAGAAAACCGTCGGCGCGCACCCTGTAGTCGACGAACCCATCGTCCCCCTCGATCTCCGAGAGGAGGATCCGGCGCACCTTGCTCTCAACCCGCGTGTCGGCGGCGCAGAAGGAGGTGAAATCGTGCGTCCCCTCGAACAGCCGGGCGGCCTGCCGCATGGCGGGGATGTCGAGACGACCGCGGACGACGGCCACGAAGGGGGCCTCGAAGGGAGAGACGACGGCCGCCCGGGCGATCCGGTACCGGTACTCCTTCCAGCGGGCGTCCGCCCGGGCGTGGAACGTCCCGGCCGCCTCCTCGGCGCGCATGACGGCGATGGCCGGCGGCAGCCGCGCGTTCAGACCGCGAAGCAGCCCGTCCACGGGTATGCGGCGCGCGGTCAGGAAGTTCGCCACCTGCCCCCGGGCGTGCACGCCGGCGTCGGTCCGCCCGGCCCCGGCGAGGCTCGTCTTCTCCTGCAGCATGCGCGACAGCCGGTCTTCCAGGATTCCCTGGATGGTGGGGCGGCCCGGCTGCACCTGCCAGCCGGCGAACCCGGTCCCGACGTAGGCGACGATCATCTTCAAGTTGCGCATGGCCTTGCGCGCTGCGCGCGCGCCGGCATTATATGCCGCGAGCCGCGGTTTGACGGAGGCCGGGAGGGCCGGTATAATCCCGCGCCTCCCGTGGTCCGATACCGCCCTGCGAGGTGAGCGATGGCCGGAACGCGCGCGCTGATCCTCCCGATCCTGTGGCTCCTGGCCGCCCCGTCTCTTTCAGCCGAGGTCCGTGATTACCGGAGGCCCGACAGGGAATGGGCCAGGGGGCCCGTCCGCTGGCTGATGTCCGAGGACGAGGAGAAGCAGTTCAAGGGACTGAAGACCGACGAGGCGCGCGCCGCCTTCGTCAAGGAGTTCTGGGAGAAGCGCGATCCGACGCCCGGCACGCCCCTCAACGAGTTCGAGGTCATCTTCTGGAAGAAGGTCGAGGAGGCGGACAAGACCCTCAAGCCGATCGCCGGGATCGGCTCCCTCACCGACATGGGGCGGGTCTACCTCCTGCTCGGACCCCCGACCAAGTCTGACAAGGACACCCGCGGCCGCAACGTCTGGACCTTCGAGCCGAACGAGGTCACCGGCATCAAGGAGCCTCTCGCGCTGACGTTCGCCAGCGGCACCTCCGCTCCCCTCCTCCTCGACCGCAAGATCCTGGAGAAGTACGTCGCCAGCCACCCGGAGACCCGCGGCATCGGCTGGCGGATCCCCGCCCCGCCGCCAGCGGAGGAGATCGCCCAGGCCCCGGCCGCCCCCGCGAGGGACCCGGCGGAGGACCTGACGCCCGAGAGCCGCCGCCAGATCCCGATCCTCGAGGACCTCCTGAGCAAAGGAGCCGGCCCCGGCCAGGTGCCGGCACAGGCGGTCTACGATTACTACGCGGCCGCGGACGGGACCACCCTGACCGTCATCACTGTGGAGATCCCGCGCGACGCCGCGCATGGGGGCGGCGACACGGCGCTCTTCCCGTTCGCCCGCCTGGTCCCCGCCGCCGGAGGCCAGCCCGTGAACGTGACCGGCGATCTGCCGTTCGTCCCCGCCGCCGACGTCCCCCCGGGCAGCTACGTCTACCAGGCGCGCCGGAACCTGGCCCCGGGCAGCTACAGGATCGGCCTGATCGTCGAGGACCGGGTGATCCGCGGGCAGATGGGGAGCCTGGTGCAGACGATCGAAGTCCCCGACTTCTCGGGCAAGGAGTTCGGCCTGAGCAGCATCGCGCTCCTGGCGAAGTTCACCTCGATCCAGGCGGGGCTCGGCCCGGACGACGACAAGCCCTCCGCCGGCCCGTACGTCCTCGGATCGTTCCGCCTGGTCCCCCGCGCCGTTCCCAGCCTCCTCCGGAACGAGACGCTGGCCTTCTACTACCAGGTCTACAACCCGGCCCCCGACCCGGCGAGCGGCCGCCCGAGCCTGGAAGTGACGTACACCTTCCACATCAAGGACGACGCCGGCTCCTGGAGGCGGTTCGGCAAGCCGATCGTCCAGGCCAAGCAGGGGCAGGTCGAGCTGTACGCCGTGGACGCCAAGGACCTGATCTACCCGAACCAGAAGATGCCGGCCGCGTACCGGCTGGAGATCGCCGTGGCCGACAAGGTCTCGGGCAAGTCGATCCAGCGCGAGCTGGCCTTCTCGATCAACTGAGCGGGCGGCCCGCCCGGCCCCCGATCAGACTCCCGGGATCGACAGGCGCGCGCCGGCCGTGTCCAGGCGGGCGCGGCGCCCGAGCGGCAGGGTGATCTTGCCCGGGCAGTGGCCGGCCGGCACGTCCAGGACCACCGGGTAATCGGTCCCCTTGAGGTGCGCTTCCAGGATCTCCGCCAGGGGCAGATCGTTCCCGGGCTCCTTCGCCTGGCAGCCGACGAGCCGACCCACCAGCATTCCCCGGAGGCGCGCCAGCCGTCCCGCCAGTCGGAGGTGGCCCAGCATCCGGTCGATCCTGTACGGCTCCTCGTTGACGTCCTCCCAGAAGAGGATCGCGCCGTCGGTCGTCGGCTCGTAGGGGGTTCCTACCAGGCTCACCAGGAGCGACAGGCAGCCCCCGACCAGGGGCCCTTCGCCGCAGCCCGCGCGCAGGACCGAGCGCGGGTCGAGTTCGTAGTCGAGCGGCCCGGAGCCGGACGATAGAGCCCTCCAGAGGGAGGCCTCCGAGAACGCCGCGGGATCCCCCAGCTCCGAGACCAGCGGCGCGTAGAACGTGGCCAGGCCCAGTGCCCGCAGCGCGGCCGCCTGCAGGACGGTGACGTCGCTGTACCCGATCAGCGCCTTGGGGCGCTCCTGCAACGGAGACAGGTCGAGGTCCGCCACCAGCCGCGCGCTCCCGTAGCCGCCGCGCGCGAACCAGATCGCGCTCAGATCCCTGTCGGCCAGGAGGCGGTCGAAATCCTGAAGCCGCTCGACGTCGGTGCCGGCCAGGTAACCGTGGCGCGCGCCGAGGTGCGGGGCGGGGACCGGGATGTAGCCGCGCCCCGCCAGGTACGCCATCCCGCGCTCGACCTCCGCCGGACGGATCGGGCCGCCCGGCGCCATGATCCCGATCCGGTCGCCCGGCCGGAGCGCCGGAGGGATGAGCGGTCTCACCATGGCGCCCTCCCGCGCCGGCGGCGTCTGAACTCGAAGAACTCCCGGCGCGCCCGCCGCAGCGTCCCGTCGTCGAGCATGACCTCGAGGGCGCTGAGCGCCAGCGCCCGCGCCGCCACCAGGAGGCCCGCGCGCCCTCTCGGCCCGCCCGCGAGGCGGGCGAAGGCGCGCGAATGAAGGGCCACGCCGGGAGGGGCGATCGCGACGTACGGATGGATGGAGGGGACGCGGTGGCTGACGTTCCCCATGTCGAGCGAGCCCATCCGCGTTCTCGGGGCGTCCACCGTCCTCCGCCCCATCCTCCGGAGCTCGCGCTTGAAGATCGCGGCCAGGGCCCGGTTGGTCACCATCTCGGCGTAGGGATAATCGACAGAGCGGATCGCGAGGCGCGCCCCGGTCGCCCTGGCCGCCGCCCGGGCCGCGGCGCGGAACGCTTTCTCCACCCGGCCCAGGGTCGCCAGGTCGCGGGCCCGAAGGGAGAACCGCCCCACGGCACGGTCCGGGACGATGTTCGCCCTTCTGCCCCCCTCGATGATCACCCCGGGCATCCGGACCTCGGGCGGCAGGCGGCGCCTGAGCCGTTTCAGGTCGTTGAACAGCCGGATCAGCGCCTCGAGGGCGTTGATCCCCTTTTCCGGGGCGGACACGGCGTGGGCCGCCCGGCCGTGGAAGATCACCTCCAGGGAGTGACACGCCAGGGAGGTCGTGTAGACGCGGTTCTCCGTGGAGGGATGGAACATCAGGGCGGCGTCCACGCCGCGGAAGACGCCCCGGCCGGCCATCACCGCCTTCCCGCCGATCGTTTCCTCGGCCGGGGTCCCGATCACCACGACCTCTCCCTGCAGGTCCCCGAGCACCCTCCCGAGCGCCGCCCCGGCCCCCACCGCGGCGGCCCCGATCAGGTTGTGCCCGCAGGCATGCCCGATCCCGGGGAGGGCGTCGTACTCCGCCAGGAGGGCGATGCGCGGCCCCCCGCGCCGGCTCCTCTTGCGCGCGACGAAGGCGGTCGGCAGCCCGGCCACTCCCCGCCTGATGCGGAAGCCCTCCGACGCCAGGAAGCGCGCCAGGAGGCCGGCGGAACGTTTCTCCTCCAGGCTCAGTTCGGGATGACGGTGAAGCTCGCGGCTGACCGAGGCGATGGCCGGGGACAGGCGCGTCACCTCGGATTTCAGGCGCGCCCTCAGCGCGCGCGCATCAGGCATCGCGGGAGGAGACGGCACGATGCGGATCGGGAGGCGGGCCGGAGTGATCCGTAAGCCGAATCCTGTTGCCGCCGTTTGCGGCGGCCGATGGTCATTCCTCTACCCCCGCGGTTCCCCGCGGGGGCGGCGCCCCATCCGATCGGGGCGCCAAGCGACCGACCCGGGAGCTGTCGGGCGGGCCACCCGCGTGCGCTCCCCTATTTGGTCTTGCTCCTTGCGGGGTTTGCCGAGCTGCCCCGGTCACCCGGGGCACTGGTGGGCTCTTACCCCACCGTTTCACCCTTGCCGGGCGGGAGGCCGAGGCCTCCCTTCCCGGCGGTCTGTTCTCTGTGGCACTTTCCTTCCCGTCGCCGGGACTGGGCGTTACCCAGCGCAATGCCCTGTGGAGTTCGGACTTTCCTCTCCCCGGATCGTTCCGGGCAGCGACCATCCGTATCACTCCGGCCCCTACGGATTCTAGCAGAGCGTTTCCACGGGGCGCAAGCAATCGCCCGGGTGAGGCATCCCCGGGAGGGGGCGGTCCCTGCCGTGGCGCGTGGCACGGTTCGGCGCAACCGCGCGGGCACGTGCGCGCCTCACCAGAACGCGGCGATGCCTCAGATCGCCCTCGGTCTGCCGCGCCGGAGGTTATGCTACGATACGGGCCCGCTCCCGCGGAGACTCCCTTGGCCGGCGACGTCACCCTCGAGAAAATCATTCCCCACAACATGGAGGCGGAACGCTCCGTCCTGGGGGCGATCCTCGTGGAGAACGCCGCCATCAACCGGGCCCAGGAGATCCTCACGGAGGACGACTTCTACCGCGAGCCCCACCGCAGGATCTTCAAGGTGATGACCGATCTCTCGGAAAGGACGACGGCCATCGACCCGGTGACCGTCAAGGAGGAGCTGACGCGCAGCGGCGATCTCGACGCCGTCGGCGGCCCCGCCTACATCGCCTCCCTCGTCGACGGCGTGCCGCGCTCGGCGAACGTCGAGTACTACGCCCGGATCGTCAAGGAGAAGGCGGTCCTGCGGAGCCTGATCGAGGCCGGCAGCCAGATCGTCTCCACGGCCTACGAGGCGTCCCAGGAGGT
>JACQNT010000204.1 GCA_016202915.1 Acidobacteriota bacterium | reverse complement strand
GCCCGAAGACGCGCCCGGACGAGGTCTGGGTTCGCGAGCTGGCCACGGGCCAGGAGCGGGTGCTGGCGGCAAAGGCGATCCTGGACCAGCCGGCCGCGTGCTTTCCCCTCACCCCGCCCTCTCCCCCGCGGGGGAGAGGATTAGGTGAGGCGGGTGGAGGCGCCCATGCCTAACATCGTCGTGGTCGGGACCCAGTGGGGTGACGAGGGCAAGGGCAAGGTGGTGGACATCCTGGCCCCGCACGTGGACGTGGTGGTCCGTTACCAGGGCGGGAACAACGCCGGCCACACGGTGGTGGTGGGCAAGGAGAAGTATGTGTTCCACTCGATCCCGTCAGCCATTCTCCACCCCGGCCGCCGCTGCGTGATCGGCTGCGGCGTCGTGGTGGACCCGGCCTCCCTCATCGAGGAGATGGAGGCGCTGGTCAGGCGGGGCGTGGTCCTGGACGGCAACCTCTTCATCTCGAAGAATGCCCACATGATCATGCCGTACCACCGGGCCCTGGACCTGGCGTGGGAGGCCAAGCTGGGCAAGCGCCGGATCGGGACCACCGGGCGCGGCGTGGGGCCCGCCTACGCTGACAAGGCCGCACGGGTGGGGATCAGGATGGCCGACCTCCTCGACGAGCCGCTCTTCAAGGAGAAGCTCCAGGCCAACATCCGGGAGAAGAACAAGCTCCTTCGCGAGATCTACGACGCCCAGACCCTCACCGTGGAGGAGATCCTGGGCCCCTACCTGCGCTACGCGGGCTGGCTGGCTCCGTATATCACCGACACCGCGCTCCTCCTCGCGCGCTGGATCGAGGCCGGCCAGTCGGTGCTCTTCGAGGGCGCCCAGGGGACCATGCTCGACATCGACCACGGGACCTATCCCTTCATCACCTCCTCCAACACCACGGCGGGCGGGGCGGCGACGGGCACGGGCGTGCCACCCACCAAGATCAACGGCGTGCTCGGCGTCGCCAAAGCCTACACGACGCGCGTGGGGAGCGGCCCGTTCCCGACCGAGCTCCGCGGGGAGCTGGCGGATCAGATCCGGGCCCGGGGCAACGAGTACGGCGCCACCACGGGACGACCGCGACGGTGCGGGTGGTTCGACGCCGTGGTCCTCCGCTATGCGGCGCGGATCAACGGCCTGGACACGGTCGCCCTGACCAAGCTGGACGTGCTGGACCAGTGTGAGACGGTCAAGATCTGCGTGGGCTACAAGTATCGGGGCGAGGTGCTCAGCGAGTTTCCCGAGGAGGAGCGGATCTGGACGGAGGCCGAGCCCGTGTACGAGGAGATGTCAGGCTGGCTCGCGTCCACCCGCGGCCTCCGCTCCTACGTGGACCTCCCCACCAAGGCCCGCCAGTACCTGGAGCGGCTGGCCGAGCTGGCCGGGGTGGAGCTCTGCCTCGTCTCCACGGGCGCGGTGCGGGAGGACACCATCGTGCTGGACGGCACGCCCCTCACCGGGTGGTTCCCCGGGGTCCGCTACCCCATCGCGTGATCGGGTCCGTCCGCGTGCGGGCCCCGTCAGACATGAGCTGCTTGCGGGACAAGGTCGCGGTGATCACCGGGGGCAATACGGGGATCGGCCGGGCGGTGGCGCTCGGCTTCGCGGAAGAGGGCGCGGACGTGGCCGTGGCCTACATCGCGCGAGAGCCCGAGGCCCAGACGCTCCTGAGCGCGATCGAAGCCAAAGGGCGGCATGCGCTGGCGGTCAGGGCCGACGTCACGGTCGAGGCGGATGTCCGCGCCATGGTCGCGGCGGTGCTCGAGCGGTTCGGCCGAATCGACATCCTGGTGAACAACGCGGGCATCCAGAAGGCACAGCCGCTGGTCGAAATGTCGGCGGAGGACTTCGACCGGATGATCGCGGTCCACATGCGCGGGACGTTCCTCTGCTGCCGCCACGTGGCCCCGCACATGCTGGAGCGCCGCGCGGGGCGGATCATCAACGTGACGTCGCAGCTGGCCTACATCGGGCGGCCGCGCTACACGGCCTACTCGGCGGCGAAGGGGGG
>JACQNT010000189.1 GCA_016202915.1 Acidobacteriota bacterium | reverse complement strand
GGTCGTGCGCTCGAAGGTGTCGATCCCGTAGCGGCCCTCCAGGTAGCGCCTCAGGATCTCCGCCAGCTCGATGTAGAACTCCTTGACGCTCCCCCTCTCGAGGAGGCCGGAGGCGAGCAGCCGCTCCAGCTCGGCGTAGGCCGTCTCGTGCGGCGGCAGCGGCGGGGCCGCCGGGGCCTCGAGGGCGCCGGCGGGGCACCGCCGGCGCCGGCGCCACCAGAGCCACGCCCCCGCCCCCAACAGGCCCAGGGCCGCCAGGACCCAGGGCCACATCCGGCGTTCCGGCATCCGGGCGGGCGGCTTGATGTCGGCCGGCCGGGTGTCGCCCGTGCCCAGAACGGAGGCGACTTCAAAGGGGATCGCGGCGCACGAGGCCTCGCCCGCCTTCCCCGACGCGTCGACGTAGGACGCCACGAGGGCGGGGATCTCGCGGCTTCCGGGCTCGTAGGCCGTCACCCTGAGGGTCCGCGTCTCCACCACGCTCCCGTCCTCCAGGGTCTTCGGCGGCTCACTCAAGAGGCCCAGGAGCACCACGGGGTCGAGTGCCGACTCGGGACTGAAGGAGGTGATCCGCATGTCGCGCGGGTAGGTCAGCCTGATGGTGAGGACGATCGGATCGCCCACGGTGATCGCCTTTCTGTCGACCTCGACCTCCAGGCGGACCAGGGCGGGACGGCCCTCTCCGGCCAGCGCGACCCCCCCGCTCGCCGGGGTCCCCGCCGGCGCTTCGTCCGGCCGCGCCCACACGCCGCCGGGGACGACGAAAAGAGCGATCGTCAAGGCGACCGCAGCTTGAGACATCCCCACTTTGGGGCGCAGGCCGCGCCGCGTCGCGAGGCACGCCTCCGCGGCGGGCGAGGCGGCGCGTCTCATCGGCGCATCCGGCGCGCGCGGCGGTGGAAGAAGCGGACGAGGGGGACGTCGTAGGCCCTATCGGTGAACAGCTCCAGGGCGTCGATCCCCACCGATCGAAAGAGCGCCTCGCGCGCGGCGCGCCGGGCGGCGGCCCAGGCGCGGAAGCGCTCGCGCGTCCTCCGGTCGGACGTGTCCACGAACACCCTGTCCCCGGTCTCGGCGTCCTCCAGATGGAGCAGGCCGATCGGCGGCAGGTCCTCCTCGCGCGGATCCGTCACCGTGATCGCGATGAGGTCGTGCTTGCGCGCCGCCACCCGGAGCGGCTGCTCGAACCCCTCCGCCAGGAAGTCCGAGACGATGAACACCACGCTGCGCTTGGTGATCGCCCGGTACATGTGCTGCAGCGCCTGCCCGAGGTCGGTCGTCCTCCCCCGGGGGCGGAAATACAGCACCTCCCGGATCACGCGCAGGACATGGTCCTTGCCCTTCTTGGGGGGCAGGAACTTCTCGATGCGGTCGGTGAAGGCGAGCAGCCCCACCCGGTCGTTGTTCTTGATCGCGGAGAAGGCGAGCAGCGCGCACAGCTCCGCCTCGATCTCCCTCTTGAACTGGCGCCGCGTCCCGAACTCCTCGGAGGCCGAGAAATCGACCAGGAGGATGACCGTCAGCTCGCGCTCCTCCACGTGCTTCTTGACGTACGGGTGGCCCATCCGGGAGGTCACGTTCCAGTCGATGGTGCGGATGTCGTCGCCGACCTGGTACTCGCGCACCTCCGCGAACTCCATCCCGCGCCCCTTGAAGACGGAGTGGTATTCGCCGGCGAGGGACTCGTTGACCAGGCGGTTGGTGCGGATCTCGATCCGCCGGACCTTTTTCAGGATCTCCGCGGGCAGCATCGTGGCCGGAGCGCTCCGGGAGGAAGGCGGCCGATCAGGGGACCTCGATGGCGTCGAGGACCCTCTGGACGATCTGCTCCGTGGTGACGTCCTCGGCCTCGGCCTCGTAGGAGAGGATGATCCGGTGCCGCAGGACGTCAAAGGCGATCGACTTGACGTCCTCCGGGGTGACGTAGCCCCGGCCCCGGATGAAGGCGTGGGCCTTGGCCGCCACCGTCAGGTAGATGGTGGCCCGCGGGGAGGCGCCGAACTGCACCAGCCCCTTGATGTCCAGCTTGTAGTCCTCCGGGCGGCGCGTGGCGAAGACGACCTCCACGATGTAGTCCTTGATCCGGCTGTCGATGTAGACCTGGCCCACGACGCCCCGGGCACGCAGGATGTCCGCGGGGGTGATGACGCGGCGCACCTCGAAGTGGTTGGTGCCGGTCATGCGATCCAGGATCTCCCGCTCCTCGATCTTGTTGGGATAGTCCACCCGGATCTTGAGCATGAAGCGGTCGACCTGGGCCTCGGGCAGCGGATAGGTCCCCTCCTGCTCGATCGGGTTCTGCGTGGCCAGGACCAGGAACGGAGGCGCCAGCGGATAGGTCGCGTCGCCGATCGTGACCTGCTTCTCCTGCATCGCCTCGAGGAGGGCCGACTGGACCTTCGCCGGGGCGCGGTTGATCTCGTCGGCCAGCACGATATTGGCGAACACCGGCCCCTTGCGCGGCACGAACTGGCCGTCCTTCTGGTTGTAAATCAGCGTCCCGATCAGGTCCGCCGGCAGCAGGTCGGGGGTGAACTGGATGCGCTGGAACCTGGCGTCGATGGCGTCGGCCAGCGTCCGGATCGACAGCGTCTTCGCCAGCCCCGGCACGCCCTCGAGCAGCAGGTGGCCGTCTCCCAGAAGACCGATGAGGAGGCGATCGAGGAGCGCCTTCTGGCCCACGATGACCTTGCGGACCTCGGCGAGGATCTGCTCCACGAAGACGGATTCCCGCTCCACCAGATCGTTGATGCGCTTGATGTCCTGTTCCACCGGGGTCTCCGCGCGCCCTTCACGCGAGCGCGAAATTCTAGACCACGGCCCCCGTGGAGTCAATTTGAGAAACCCCTGAGCTATCCCCAGTTTCTGGGGGCAGCGCCTCCGGCTCGCGGGGCACGCGGTCGCCGCGGCCGGATCGGCACAGACCGCCGACGGCCGCGTCGCCGCTCCCTCTCGCTCGCCCGGCCGCGGAAAATCCGCGGCCACGGGCGCGCTGCGAGAGGGCCCCTCGAGGCGGTGGCGCTGCCCCCCGCACCGGCGCCGCCCTCAGTCACCTGAACGCGGCCGTTCTCACAGCCGTGGAGTCGTAAGGGCCGTGAGCGGGTACAGCCGGTCCGCGCGAGCCGGTCCCACGGTCCGGTGGCGGCCGCACCGCCGCGCGGGGGCGTGTCGGACCGAGCCCGTGGCC
>JACQNT010000176.1 GCA_016202915.1 Acidobacteriota bacterium | reverse complement strand
CGCGTGCACTGCGCGCGGCCACGGGCTCGGTCCGACACGCCCCCTCGGGGCGGAGCGGCCGCCACCGGACGGTGGGGATGGCTCAAGCGGACCGGCGACGCGGCCGTCGGCGGTCTGTGCCGATGCGGTCGCGGCGACCGCGTGCCCCGCGAACCGGAGGCGCTGCCCCCAGAACCCGGAGGGGTCATTCAGGCGGAGTTGATTCTTGACCTCGTCCGGTGCGCCGTATACCTTAAGGCGCATGCCTGAGGATGACGCGGGTGAAGCGGGGGAAAACGGGGACGGCGCGGGCCGGACGCTGGCCCTCGACTTCGGGGATCGCCGGATCGGGATCGCCCTGAGCGATCCCCTCGGTCTGGCCGCCCGGCCCCTCATGACGCTGGAGCGCACCTCGTGGGGACGCGACCTCGCGCGGATCGGTGATCTCATCCGCGAGAACGACGTGCGCCGCATCGTGGTCGGCCTGCCGCTGGACATGGACGGCGAGAAGGGAGGGCGGGCGCGCCTCACGGAGGCCTTCATGCGGCGGTTGCGGGGGGCGACCGGGCTGCCGGTGATCCCCTGGGATGAGCGTCTCACCACCGTCCAGGCGGAGAGGATTCTCGTGTCGGCAGACGTCGGCCGCGCCCGGCGCCGCCAGGTCGTCGACCAGCTCGCCGCGGTCATCATCCTGCAGGCCTACCTGGACTCCAGGCGGAACGCCGGAGGCGCATGAGCGACGCCGCCGCAGCCCGGCGCCGGCAGCGGCCGTTTCTCCTGGCGGCCGGGGGGCTTCTCCTCCTCGTGGCGGCGGCCACGGTGGTGGTCCGCATCCTCCTGTGGGCCTCGATCCCGTACCGTGGCTACGGGGCCTCCTTCGCCATCATTGAGATCCCCGAGGGCGCCAGCGCCGCCCGCGCGCTCGGCATCCTCGAGAGACACGGGATCGTGCAGCGTTTCCGGCTGGCCCTGGCGTACCTCCGGCTGACCGGGCGGACGCGCGACATCAAGGCGGGGGAGTACTCCTTCACCCGCCCGATGACCCCCGGGGAAGTGTTCGACAAGATCATCTCCGGGGACGTCCACTACCACCGGATCACGGTGGTCGAGGGGTCGCGAGCCGACGAGGTCGTGGCGCAATTCGTGCGCGCGGGGTTCGGGCCGGAGAGCGAGTATCTTGAAGCGATCAGCGACGTCAGCGCCATCGCCGATCTGGACGACGAGGCGGTCGATCTCGAGGGGTATCTGTTCCCCGACACCTACAGCATCCACAAGAAGACGCCGCCCCGGACGATCGTCGGGATGATGGTCGCCCGCTTCCGGGAGTTGTTCCAGCCCTCCTGGATCGGGATGGCGCGGCAGAAGGGCATGACCGTCCGCCAGGCGGTCACCCTGGCGTCGCTGGTGGAGCGGGAAACGGCCGTCCCGGAGGAGAACTCCCTGGTGGCGTCCGTCTTCCACAACCGCCTCCGCCTGAGGATGCGGCTGCAGTGCGACCCGACGGTGATCTACGCCCTGGCGATGCGCGACGCCTTCGACGGGAACATCCGCAGAGAGGACCTGAGAATCGATTCACGCTACAACACTTACCGCTACTATGGCCTTCCTCCCGGGCCGATCGGCAGCCCGGGAGCCGCGGCGCTGCGCGCCGCGATCGAGCCGGCGGACACCCGCTACCTCTACTTTGTCTCCATGAACACGGGCCGTCACTTCTTCTCCAGCACGCTGGGCGAGCACAACCGCGCCGTCTGGGAGTACCAGAAGAAGCCGTTCCGGCTCAGGCGGCTGGCGCGCTCCCGGGACGCACGCCGTGAAAATTGATGGCGCGCCGGCGCTCCTGGTCGGTGATCTTCTCCGAGATGGCGCCGCGCGCGTCGATCTCCCCGCTGCGGTAGCACTCGTAATGGAAGCGGCAGAAGCCGAAGCGGTAGGCCTCCTCGGAGCAGCGCGACACGCCCCCCCAGCTCGTCGTGAACCGACAGGTCAGCATGCCTCTCCTTCAGCTCCGCAGGCCGGCGCAGGAGGAGTATCCGCGACCGGCGCGGGGCGGATCAAGTCGCGGCGACCGCGCGGCGTCGGGAGCGGCGGAGGGCCCGCCGGTGGGTAGCGGGCCGGGCAGGCTGGAGGTGATCGCCGCGATCCTGACGATCGGGGGGCTGATCCTGTGCGCGCGCGGGACCTGGTGCCTGGCGCAGGCGATCCGGGCCCGCTCCACCTACGGCGCGCCCTACCGCCGGGGAACGGTGCAGGACCGCCTGCTGGGCCTGCTGCTGGAGATCCCGGTCCTGGCGCTCGGGCTGTCCCTCGGCT
>JACQNT010000020.1 GCA_016202915.1 Acidobacteriota bacterium | reverse complement strand
CTGCGGCCAGCGCCCCGACGGCACGGTCGACCCGGAGTCGGCGCGGCGGGCCCTGGCCCGGAAGGCCAGCGCCCTGGTGATCCAGCACCCCAACTTTTTCGGATGCCTGGAGGACGTCGAGACCCTGGCCGACCTGGCGCGGGACGCGGGGGCGCACCTGATCGTCGCCATGAGCGAGCCCGTGGCCCTTGGCCTCCTGAAGGGGCCCGGACGACAGGGGGCCGACGTCGTCTGCGGTGAGGCGCACTCGTTCGGCGTGCCCCTGTCGTTCGGCGGGCCCTACCTGGGTTTCCTGGCCTCCCGGCAGGCGTTCCTGCGCAGCATGCCCGGGCGGATCGTGGGGGAGGCCGTGGACGTCGACGGCCGCCGCGGCTACGTCCTGACGCTGTCGACGCGCGAGCAGCACATAAGGCGCGACAAGGCGACATCCAACATCTGCACCAACGAAGGGCTCTGCGCCCTCACCGCCGCCATCTACCTGGCGGTCCTGGGGAAGACGGGGCTGAGGGAGGTGGCGGAGCACAACCACGCCAGGGCTTCCTACGCCAGGCGGCGCTTCGCCTCCCTGCGCCACTGCCGGGTCCCGCACGACGCCCCGATCTTCAACGAGTTCGTCGTGCGGCTGCCGGTCACGGCCGAATCGGCGGTGCGCGCCCTCGCCGAACGCGGCATCGTCCCGGGCCTCCCCCTGTCGCGCTACTACCCCGACAGGGAGAAGGACCTGCTGGTCTGCGTCACCGAGGTCAACCCGCGCGCGGAGATCGACCGCCTGGTGGACTCGGTCGGGAGCCTCGCCTGAGATGGTGCCGCGCGGCCAGAGGGATCCGGAAGGGCTGCTCTTCGAGATCTCGCGCCCAGGGCGGTGCGGCTTCGCCTCGCCGCCGGTCGACGTCCCCGTCGACAAGCAGGACGCTCTCGACCCGCGCTACACGCGGACGGAGATCGCCGGGTTCCCCGAGCTGAGCGAGGTCGACGTGGTGCGGCACTACACCCGCCTGTCGTGCCTGAACTACGCCATCGACCTCGGCCTCTACCCGCTGGGATCCTGCACCATGAAGTACAACCCGAAGGTGAACGAGCGCGTCGCCCGCCTGCCGGGGTTCGCCGAAGCCCACCCGCAGCTGTCTCAGGAGGCCTCCCAGGGGTGCCTGCGCCTCATGCACGACCTGGAGGCGGCCCTGTGCGCCATCTGCGGCATGGACCGCTTCACCCTGCAGCCGGCGGCAGGGGCCCAGGGGGAACTGGCCGGGATCCTGATGGCGCGCGCCTACCACCACGATCGGGGGAACCCGCGCCAGGTCGTCCTGATCCCGGACTCGGCGCACGGCACGAACCCGGCGAGCGCGCACCTCGCCGGCTACCGCGTCGAGCAGGTCGCCTCGGACGCGCGCGGCTGCATCGACCTCTCCGCCCTGCGCCGCCGCATGGGAGAGGACGTGGCGCTGCTGATGCTGACCAACCCGAACACGCTGGGCGTGTTCGAGAGCGCCATCGAGGAGATCGCCCGGGTCGTCCACGCCAGCGGCGCGCTGCTCTACATGGACGGCGCCAACCTGAACGCCTTCGTCGGCTGGGCCCGCCCGGGGGACATGGGAGTCGATCTGCACCACCTCAACCTGCACAAGACCTTCTCAACGCCTCACGGGGGAGGGGGGCCGGGCGCGGGCCCGGTGGGGATCAGGAAGCACCTGGAGGCATACCTGCCGGTTCCGACGGTGGAGAAGGAGGGGGACAGGTACGTCCTGAAGCACGAGCGGCCCCGGAGCATCGGGAAGGTGCGGTCGTTCTACGGGAACTTCGGGATGCTGGTGCGCGCCTGGGCCTACATCCTGGCGCTCGGCCCCGCGGGCCTGAGGCGGATGTCCGAGACCGCGGTCCTCAACGCCAACTACCTCCGGCGCCGGCTCGAGGGGGTCTACCACCTGCCGTACCGGGAGGCCTCGCTGCACGAGGTGGTCTTCTCCGACCGCCATCTGGAGGCCACCGGCGTCCGCACCCTCGACATCGCCAAGCGGCTGATGGACTATGGCTTCCACCCGATGACCATCTACTTCCCGCTGATCGTCAGGGGAGCGATGATGATCGAGCCGACCGAGAGCGAGAGCCGCGAGGAGCTCGACGCCTTCGTCGCGGCCATGCTGCGCATCGACGCGGAGGCGCGCCGCGACCCCGAGCTGGTGCGGACCGCGCCGCACACCACGCCGGTCCGCCGCCTGGACGAGGTCGGCGCGGCGCGCCACCCGATCCTGCGCTGGGTCCCCGGGAAGGTCGCGCGGGACTGACCCGGCCTAGTTCAACTCCACGCCCTCCGGCAGCCGCCTGATGACCATGTTGGGGAAGCAGCGCATCTGGCAGCCGAGGGCTTCGACTTCGTTGCCGGTCTTGCGGGAGACGTACCGAAAGGCGCAGTTGCGACAGTCGCCGTTCCAGCAGTACTTGCTGTAGGCCAGATCGAGGCTCATGTACTGCAGAATGCGCAGCAGGGTGTTGTTTTCGGGGACCTCGTAGACCCTGCCGTTGATGGTGACCGGGATGAGCTTTTCGTAGGCTTCGAGTACCGCCGATTCCATTGTCGTCCGCGCGCTCCCCGGCAGGCCCCTCGCGGCAAATCTAGGGTGCCCCGACGGGTCCGGCAAGCGGCGCCGGGAGGCCGGAGTGGGATGTCAGGCGCCGGCCGGCGGCGGCAGGACGGCGAAGCGGCGCAGCAGCGGGTAGAGCGTTTCCATCGGCAGTCCGATGACGTTCGTGTAACTCCCCTCGATGGCGCTGACGAACAGCGCCCCCTTCCCTTGCAGGGCGTAGCCGCCGGCCTTGTCCATCCCCTCCCCGCTGGCGGCGTACCAGGAGATCTCATCCTCGGACATCGCCACGAAGAGAACGCGCGAGGTCGTCCGCCGGCACAGGACGGTCTCCTCCGGCACCGCGCGCACCGCGACCGCGGTGACCACCTCGTGCCAGCGCCCCGCAAGCAGGCGCAGCATGCGGCGCGCGTCCGCGAGGTCGCGAGGCTTCCCGAGCAGGTCGCCGCCGACCGCGACCACCGTGTCGGCGCCTATCGCCAGGGAGGGGGATGGGAGGGCGGCGGGCCGGGCCGCCTTGCAGCGCGCCAGTCTCTCGGCGAGGTCCCCCGGCGCCTCACCGGGAAGGGGAGTCTCGTCGATGTCCACGGGGTGGATCCGGAAAGGGACGCCGGCCAGGCGCAGCAACTCCGCGCGCCGCGGCGAGGCGGACATGAGGACGACCGAACGCTGGACCATCGCCCGGCGCGGCGCTCAGACGCGCCGGAAGAAGACGACCAAGGCTACCCCTGCCGCCACTCCCCCGAGGACCGTCAGCCTCAGGGTGCAGCCGACGGTCAGGGTGATCACCCGCAGATCGAGGTCCCACGGGGAGGAGGTGCCGATGGTCACGGCCGCCGACAGGAGGCGCCCGATCGTCGTGTCCGGCAGCGCCTTTCCGAGGACGTCCCCGAGCGCCGTGCCCAGCATCGCCGCCAGCAGCACGATGACCACCAGGTGCCAGAACTGCAGGCCTCCGCGGGGCATGCCTAGAACCCCACCCGCTTGGCCCCCTCCTCCGACCCGGCGATCTCGCCATGGGTCTTCTCGTACTGTTCGATGTTCTGGGCGAGGGCGCGGCAGAGCTGCTTGGCGTGCAGCGGCGTGGTCAGGATGCGGGTCAGGATCTTGACGTCGGCCCTCCCCGGGACGATGCGCCCCAGGTCGAGGATGAACTCGGACCGGTTGTGAACGATGCTGCCGAAGTTGATGTAGATCCCCTCGGCCACGGCATCGTCGATCCGGGCGCGCAACTGGATCTCCTTGGGTGGATTATCCATAAGCGGGGAGTCCTCCTGCGGTGGAGCCGTCCACCTGCACTTCGGGACGGCGCCCCACTTTACCGGAAAGACACGCTCCGGCGCAACGCGGACACCGGCGAAGCGCCGGCGATCGGCCTCCCGGCGGCCATCCCGGCAGAAAGCGCCGCTTATTGGCGCTTGCGAAGCGGGTCAGGGCGGGGTACACTTAGTCATTCAGCGCAAACAGATCGTTTCGATGCCGTAGGGCCCGGGATGCGGGGGAAAGAGCACACCATCGAGCGTTGAGCAGCGGGCCGCCGCGCCTGACCCGTCTTTCAGCGAATCATGCCTGAGGAACCACCTCCCAGCAGGACCGCCGGCAGGCCCGAGACAGGCCCGGGCGCTGTGACGGACCTCGACCAGACTCCCTGGCGCCAGCTCCTTGAGGCCAGGACGGCCGAGGAGTTCTGCCTGGGATGGCTGGATCTGCAGTCCCGCATGATCGGCGGCGTCTCCGGCGGCGTGGTGGTCTTCGAAGCTCCGGAGACCGGATCCTTCGCACCCGTGGCCTTCTGGCCCAGAGGCCTGAAGGAGCGCGAGACCCTGGCCGGGGTCGTGGAGCGGGTCATCCGGGAGCGGAAGGGCATCGTACTTCGCAGCGAGGCCGATCGCGAACCGGACGCCGCGGAGGATCCGCGGCTCCATCTGGCCTACCCCGTGTGGGTCGGCGACAGGCTCTCCGGTGTCGCCGCCCTGCAGATCGCGCCGCGCCCCCAGATCCAGCTCCAGCCCGCCATGCGCCTGCTGCAGTGGGGCGTGGCCTGGCTGCAGAACTGGATCCTGCGCCAGGCGGCCGAGCCCGACGCCCATGTCAGGAAGCGCCTGACGGCCGCCCTGGAGCTGGCGGCGCTGGTTCTGGAAGAGGAGGGATTCCAGGCCGCGGCGACCGCGTTCGTGACCGAGCTCGCAACGCGCCTGCGCTGCGACCGGGTGAGCCTCGGGTTCGTCAAGGGCGGGCAGGTCAGAGTCCGCGCCCTGTCGCACAGCGCCCAGTTCGGCAAGCACATGAACCTGATCCGCGCCATCGGCCTGGCGATGGGCGAGAGCGCCGACCAGCGGGCGATTCTGCG
>JACQNT010000188.1 GCA_016202915.1 Acidobacteriota bacterium | reverse complement strand
GGACGGAAGTCATATCCCAGAGGCGCTGCGGGAGCTGCCGCCGGGCCGCTATGCCGTCGAGCCCATCGACGATCTGCCGCCTCTCACACCAGACGAAGACGCAGGGCTTCTCGCGGGTCTCGACCAGCTGGATGCGGGACGGGGAATTCCCCTTGCCGACGTCGTACGGGAGATCCGACGTGGCATGTCCGGCCGATGACGATCGTCGTCTCCCCGCGCGCCCGTGAGGATCTGGCGCAGGCCTACCGACGGATCGCAGAAGACAATCCCGAGGCTGCCGATCGGGTGCTCGCACGCCTCGTCGAGGTAATCGGGATGCTCGCGTCAGGCGCCGTTGAGGGCCGTGAAGTGCAGCTTACAGACGGCAGGCGGGTTAGGACGTGGCCGGTCCAGGCGATCGACTTCCTCCGGGCCCTGCGCGCTTACCAGCAGCGCCAGCGCCGCTTCGGGCGCTGACGCCGCGTCACGCGCGCTGGAGTCGGGCGATCAGCGCGCCGAGCCGCGAGACCGCGGGGGCGTTGAGATCGGCGAAAAAGTAGATCGCGCCGTCCGGCTCCTCCCGCACGAGGAGCGCCAGCGCCTTGAGGGCCCGGCCCCCGTCGGGAGGGGTGAAGGAGAGCTTCACGACCTGGCCCGGCCGGACCGCGGCCCACCCGGTCCCGTCGTCCTCGAGCGAACTGACGGCCATCTCGACGTGGGCTACGGCTCGTTCCCCGCGATTAGCCTTCGCAGGAAGGCCCTGATGCTCTCCTGGAACTCCTCCAACAGGCGGATCCGTTCTTGCATCCGCCGGAAGACTTGCGTGTGGTCGACGCGCCAGTAGAGGTGGACGAGCAGATTCCGGAACCGCGCCAACTCGGCCATGCGGGCGGCCAGCCCTCGATCCAGGATCCCCGCCTCACCGAGGACCGAGAACACGCCGGCATAGTCCTCTGCCAGGCGCAGCCGGAGGCGAGCGATCAGGTGGTTGCCGATGTTGGCACAGGTTTCGACCGCCGTCTGAAACCGGCGCATCACGACATCCTGGGCATCCAGGTCCGCCAGGTACGCGGCTTCCACGATGGAGACCTTCTCGCGAAGGCGGCTCAGATCGGCCTCGAGAAGCCTGAGCTGCGCCAGCACCTTGTCGCGATCGATCTCCACCGTCGCCTCCTCGTCGTTCCGGAGCGCCTCGGTGACCAGACGCCGAATCTCCGAGTGCCTTGCCAACACCGCTTCCGTCAAATCCGCGACAGTCTGTGAGTTCCGGCAGAAGAGTAGTTTCCCCTCCTGGAGCACGCGAAACGCCATGGCAGGACCGGCGCGGGCGAGGTCAAGCAGCGTCAGTTCGTCGGTCCCGAAGTGGGCGCTCAGCGTGCGGTAGAGGGCCACGTCCTGCTCGGCCTGCTCTGCCCCGGGCCGCATGAGGTAGGCAAGGTCGACGTCGCTCAGGGGCGTCTCCTCTCCCCGGGCATAGGAGCCGAAGAGCCAGAGGGCTTCGAGCGCCGGCAGGCCCGCGACGCGGTCCGCGATCTCCTCGAGGCGGTGTCGAGCGTCCGCGGGGGGCGCCTTCGCGGACTTGATCACCATGTCCCACCGCGCCTGTCACGGGTCACCCGGCCACGGAGCATGCGAACGGGAAGCAGGTCCAGCACACGTTGATTCTAGCAGGGGTGCCTCTTCAAGGTGGCCTCGCCCTTCACGACTACTTGCGCTGCCCGGGGGGTCCTCACCACCTACATGGACGTGGCCCGGGTGGTCCCGCCCCACTCGGTCCCGTCGTCCTCGACCACGCGAACCGTCGTTGTTAGGGCCGCCCGCGGGGCGCTCCGCCGCTCCCGACGCTCGGCGGGCCGGCCGGGACGCCGCTGGAGGGCATAGGGCTCCAGCACTTCGAGCACATCGCTCGGTCGCGACGCCGGAGACCGCGACGACGGGACTCCTTCGCGAGCATGCCGACCGATTCCCCGCGTCCTTGACCCAGGAGCTTGATCGCGTGGTATCGATCTCGCGTCGATTGCGGCCGCTGACGCGAGACGACCGGCGCCAGCAATGGTCGCCGGCGCCGCTATCGGTCGCGAGCTGTCCATCAACGGATACGCCGCCGGCCGACCAGCTGGATGCAGGGCGGGAGATTCCCCTTGCCGACATCGTACGGGAGCTTCGACGTGGCTTGTGCCGCGCCGGGCACTTGGGCTCGTGAGGGCGACGAGGGCTTGCGATCGTGGCCCGAGG
>JACQNT010000173.1 GCA_016202915.1 Acidobacteriota bacterium | reverse complement strand
GCTTTCGGGTGGCGGCCGCTCCGCCTCGCGGGGGCGTCTCGGACCGAGCCCGTGGCCGCTAGTGTCCCGCGGCCGGGCGTGGGAGAGCCGAGGCGCGCCGCGCCGGGGGGCGCGCGTCGCCCATCCCGGCGCGGCGACGCCGTCCCCCGCGAGGCGGAGCGGCCGCCACCCGAAAGCAGGGCGGTCCCCGTCTAGCCGCTCCGCGGGGCCCCGGACGGCCGGCCCAGGAGCAGGACGAGCAGAGCCTTCTGGACGTGGAGGCGGTTGGCCGCCTGGCGGAAGACGGCCGAGGCGGGCCCGTCGATCACCTCCTCCGTCACCTCCTCGCCCCGGTGGGCGGGGAGACAGTGCATGAAGATGGCGTGCCGCGCGGCGCGCGCCATGACCGCGGCGTTGACCTGGTAGGGCCGGAAGAAGGCGACGCGCCGGTCGTGCTCGGCCTCCTGTCCCATGGAGGCCCAGGTGTCGGTGTACACCACGTCGGCCCCGGCCACCGCGGCCGCCGGGTCGCGCCCCACCTCGATCGTCGCGCCGGTCCGCTCCGCGCCCGCGCGCGCCCTGTCCACGACGCCCGGGTCGGGGCCATAATCGGCGGGAGTGGCCAGGCGGAGGTGCGCCCCCAGCTTGACGGCCGCGTCCATCAGGGAATGCGCCACATTGTTACCGTCCCCGACGTACGCCACCCTCACTCCTTCGGTGCGGCCCAGGTGCTCCCGGATCGTCAGGAAGTCGGCCAGCGCCTGGCAGGGATGCTCGCGGTCGGAGAGCCCGTTGATCACCGGGATCGAAGCGCACCGCGCCAGGTCGACGATCGCCTGGTGCGAGAAGGTCCGCGCCACGATGCCGTCGGCCATCCCCTCCAGGGTGCGGGCGATGTCGGCGACGCTCTCGCGCTTCCCCATCGAGATGTCGGCGGGTCCGAGGTAGATGGCGTGGCCGCCGAGCTGCGTCATGCCGGCCTCGAAGCTGACGCGCGTCCGCAGCGAGGGCTTCTCGAAGATCATCGCCAGGGTCCGTCCCTCCAGGACGCCGCGGTGGGCGCCGGGGTCCTTCTTGAGGCGCGCCGCCAAGTCGAGGATCTCCAGGACATCCTCGCGCGGCAGGGCGTGGATCGAGACCAGGTCCGGGCTCCTCATGACGCCTCCGCCCTGAAGCGCGCCGTGGCGCGCCCCTGGCGCGGCCGGGATGCGACCAGGCGCGTCCCCGCCCTCCCGCGCAACGCCTCGCCCAGCCGCGCTGCCGAGGTGATGAGGACCCCCCGCCCGGTCACCTCGATGAACTCCACCGCGGCGCGGATCTTGGGCCCCATGCTCCCCTCGGGGAACTGGCCGTCCCCCTGGTGCGCCCGCGCCTCCGGCACGCTCATCATCCGGATCTTCGTCTCGTCCGGCCGGCCGAAATTGAGGCTCACCTGGTCCACCCCCGTGAGGATGACGAACAGGTCGCACTTCAGGGAGGTCGCGATGAGGCCGGCGGTGTAGTCCTTGTCGATGACCGCCTCCACGCCGCGCAGATCGCCGCGTGCCGTCCGGTACACCGGGATGCCGCCGCCCCCGCCGGCGATGACGACGTGGCCGGCCCCGGCGGCCCGGCGGATGGCATCCATCTGCACCACCTCGAGCGGCCGCGGAGAGGGGACCACCTTGCGCCAGCCGCGCCCCGCGTCCTCCACCATGTTCCAGCCCTGCTTGCGCATCAGGTACTCGGCGCGGAAACGGGGGTAGAAGGGGCCGATCGGTTTGGTGGGGCGGCGGAACCCCGGGTCGTTCTGGTCCACGACGACCTCCGTGACCAGGGTGATCACGCCCCTGCCCCGCAGGCGCTGCCGCCGCATCGCGTTGAGGAGCGCCATCTCGAGCATGTAGCCGATGCTCCCCTCGGAGGCGGCGACGCAGACGTCAAGCGACAGGGGAGGCACCTTGGTGACCGCCTCCTCCACCTGGATGAGGATGTTGCCGACCTGGGGCCCGTTCCCGTGCACCACCACCAGGCCGTAGCCGCCCCGGAGGAGCGGCAGCAGGGAGCGCGCGGTCTTTTCCGCGTTCTCGATCTGGTCCCACTGCGTACCCTCCTGGCCCTCCTTGATGAGGGCGTTGCCGCCGAAGGCCACGACGGCGAGCTTTCTCCCGGGCATCAGAGAAGCCTCGCCAGGATGTCGTCCAGGTCGGGCTTGCCGATCTCCTGGAGCTCGTAGGAGACGCGCAGCGCCGGCCTCTCGAAGTGGATGGTGCGCCGGAGATCGATCGGCGTCGCGATCAGCACCAGGTCGCAGTCCACCTTCTCGATCGTCAGCCTCAGGTCTCTCATCTGCGCCTCGCCGTAGCCGACCGCCGGAAGGAGGGTGCCGATGCCGGGGTACTTCTGGAAGGTGCGGGCGATCGACCCGACCGCGTAGGGGCGGGGATCGACGAGCGACGCGGCGCCGAAGCGCTGCGCGGCGATCACCCCCGCGCCGTACCCCATCTCGCCGTGCGTCAGCGTGGGGCCGTCCTCGACGACCAGGACCCGCTTGCCGCGGATGGCGGCCGGGTCCTCCACCGTCACCGGAGAGGCGGCCTCGATGACCAGGGCCTTCGGGTTGTAGCGGGCGATGTTCGCCTTCACCTCCTCGATCCCCTTCTTGTCCGCCGTGTCCACCTTGTTGATCACGATGCATGAGGCGCGCCGGAAGTTGGCCTCGCCCGGGTAGTAGCGCAGCTCGTGGCCCGCCCGGTGCGGGTCGACAATGACGATCTCGATGTCCGGCTTCGCGAACGGGAGATCGTTGTTCCCGCCGTCCCAGACGATGACGTCGGCCTCCTTCTCCGCCTCGGCGAAGATGGCGGCGTAGTCCACGCCCGCGTACACCACGGTGCCGCTCTTGATATGGGGCTCGTATTCCTCGCGCTCCTCGATGGTGCAGTCGTAGCGCTCGAGGTCGTCCAGGGTGGCGAAGCGCTGCAGCCGCTGCTTGACCAGGTCGCCGTACGGCATCGGGTGCCGGATGGCGACCACCTTCCGGCCGCTCTCCATGAGCTTCCTGCAGACCCGGCGGGTCGTCTGGCTCTTGCCGGCGCCGGTCCGGACGGCGCAGATCGAGACCACCGGCTTCCCCACCTTGATGGAGGTGGCCTCGAACCCCAGGAGCCTGAAATCGGCGCCGGCGGCGATCACCTGGCACGCCCGGTGCATCACGTACGTGTGGGAGACGTCGGAGTAGGCGAACACCACCTCGTCCACCCTCAGCCGACCGATCAGGTCGGCGATCTGCTCCTCCTCGTAGATGGTGATCCCTTCGGGATAGCGCGGCCCCGCCAGCTCAGGCGGGTAGCGCCGATCGGTGATGTTCGGGATCTGGGTGGCGGTGAAGCCGACCACCTGGAAGGCCGGGTCGTCCCGGAAGCAGAGGTTGAAGTTGTGGAAGTCTCTTCCCGCTGCCCCCATGATCAGGACACGTCGCGCACGCATAGGGCCTCTTGAGAGAGAAGCTCAGGGACGCTCGCGGGCTTCGATCGCTCCGGGGCACTCGGGACGGCGGATGACGCTCGCGGAAGCCCGGCCACTATAGCAGACGGCGATCTTTTGTCAAGGTTCAGAGGGGCGCCCACGGGCGCCCCGGGCGGCCGGGGTCAGGCCGCCCGCCCCTGGCCGGGCAGGCTGAGGTGCTCGGGAAGGAGGCGGTCCCCTTCTCCCAGGATCAGCGCGCGCTCGATCGTGTTCTCCAGCTCGCGGACGTTGCCGGGCCAGGAGTGGGCGGCCAGGGCCTCGAGCGTCTCCGGCGGGAGGGCGATGGGGCCCCGCCTCTTCTGTTCGGCGGCGAACCTGTCCGCGAAGTGGCGCGCCAGAATCGGGATGTCCTCCCGCCGCTCGCGCAGAGGCGGGACGAGGATGGGGAAGACGGACAGCCGGAAGTAGAGATCCTGCCTGAAGGCCCCGGCGGCGACGAGGGACCTGAGGTCCATGTTCGTCGCGGCGACCAGGCGGATATCCACCCGTCGCGTCTCGGTCCCTCCGACGCGCTCGAACTCCTTCTGCTCGACGACGCGCAGGACCTTCCCCTGCAGGCCGGGAGAGAGATCGCCGATCTCGTCCAGGAACAGCGTCCCCTTGTCGGCGATCTCGAACTTGCCCCGCTTGGTCGCCGCCGCCCCCGTGAACGCTCCCTTCTCGTAACCGAAAAGCTCGCTCTCCAGGAGGTTCTCCGGGATGGCCGCGCAGTTGATGGCGAAAAACGATTGCTTCCTGCGGCCGCTCAGGTGGTGCAGGGCGCGCGCGAACAGCTCCTTGCCCGACCCGCTCTCCCCTTCCAGCACGACGGTCGTGTCGGTGGGAGCGACCCGCCGGACCTTGGCGAGCGCCTGCTGCAGCGCCGGGCTGTTCCCCAGGATCTCCGGGCAGTCCAGCTCCCGGGAGAAGCGCTCCTTGAGGAGCAGGTTCTCGGTCAGGAGGGTGCGATGCTGGAGGGCCCTGCGAACCAGGGCGACGAGGTGATCGCTGTCCACCGGCTTCTCGAGGTAGTCGTAGGCCCCCTCCCGCATGGCGCTCACCGCGTCGCGGATGGTGCCGTAGGCGGTCATTAAGATAACCGGCATCTCGGGATCGGCCTGGACCGCTCCCTTGAGGACCTCGTGGCCGTCGGCGCGCGGCAGGCGCAGGTCGGAGAGGACCAGCGAGAACCGGGCGCGACGGATCAGGTCCAAGGCGGACCGGCCGTCGGCAGCCTCCTCGACTCCGAACCCCTCCGCCTCCAGCGTCTTCCTCAGGACCGACCGGAGACTCTCCTTGTCCTCGACGATCAGGATCGGATCGGCGCCCGGCTTCACCGGATCCCCGCCTCGGCCCCGAAGCGCGTCTCGATGTCCACCAGGATGTTGCGGGTCTCCTCCAGCTCGGCCTCGAGCCCCTCGATCTCCTTCTCCACCTGCGCCAGGAGGTCGCGCACCTTCATCCGCGTGTCGTTCTCCCTGTCCTCGTCGGTCTGGGGCTCGGGCAGGGCGGGGAAAAGAGGGGCGATCGCGATCCGGCCCGCTCCCGGGAACACTTTCGGCGGAGCCTTGCCGGGAGGCGTCGGCTCTTTCTGTATCGGGACCTTCCCTGGACCCGGCACGGGATCCGGCGGGTCGTCGGGCCCGCGCGTCCGGCCGACCTGGAGCGGCGCCGCCGGGTTCAGCAAGGCCTCCCGTTTCGTCTTCAGGTATTGGAGACGCGACTCCATCCCGGCGATCGTGTCGCGCAGCCCCTGGATCTGCTCCGTCCGGAAGCGCTCCCTGGCGTCGCGATCCTTGAACGGTTTGAGGGGATCCTGGGGAGGCGGCGACGGCGGCCGGGACGGCGAACGGGCGGGCGGGGCATTCCTCACGGCCCCGGCCGGCCGGGCCGCCGGGGCGGGGGGCCCGCCGGCGCCCGCGATCTCTCCCTCTCCGGCACCCTCCTCCGCGACGTCCTCCGCAGCGGGCGGACGATGATACTTTTCCAGGTCCTCATTGGTGAACCGCAGAGGTGCTTCGGTACCGGCCTTCCTCGCCGCCATCTCCTTCCCGGCAGCCACGGACCGGCTCGACTCCGGCCCCTTCTTCGCGGCCGGCCGCTCCCGCTCCTTCCCCTGCGCGGCGCCCCCCTGCGGTGAAGGCGCGACGGGGGTGCTCTCCCCGGCGGCCGCCGGGCCGGAGGCCGGGAGAACCACGAGGAAGGAGCTGAGGGCGAAAGCGGGGATCAGGCGGGTCAAAGGGGACCCGACCTCCAGGGATCTGCAGCGCCGACCGGGACAGGGGATCATTGAACCTCCGGGCATCAGGCCGGTGACGAAAATGTAGGGTCCGGGTCGTTCAGGATCAAGTCCGCGGGGAGCCCCTCACGCGTCCTCCTACAGCTCGGTCTCCCAGGAGGTGACGACGACCCGCGGGAGGTTCATCCCCTTGCGCGGCCAGTTTCCCTTGATGAGGCTCTCGTCGAAGTAGAGGCCGGGGGTCCCGGTGCCGTCGATGACGCCCTGCTGGGCGACGAGAGACCCGAAGTAGACGGCGTTCCCGGAGGAGGTGAACGTCCCGCTGGTATACATGACGCCGTCCATGACGACCGTGGCGGTGAAAGGGAGGCCGTAGTTGTCCTTGACCGGCGTGGCGCTCGCGACCCGGGAGAGGGCCGTGCAGGTCGTATGGTCCGTGCAGTACCAGTTGCCGCTGCCGGAGGGGGCTTCCACCGCCTCCGGGATTGCCGCCGTGGATATCTCCCAGGGGCCGGCGAGGGAGCCGGCGGCGGTGGGGTAATTGAAGTTGACGAATCCGGACCCGTCCCCCGGCTCGCCCGGCGGGATGATCCAGCGCGTGCTGCCCATGCCGCCGGCCCCGGTCGTGGCGAACGATCGGGCGTTGAGGAAGATGAACCCCTGGGCCCCCAGCCAGCCGTCGGCCGACCCGATGCTGATCGCCGGGGTCAGGTTGGTCGTCCCCGGCGTCGTCCCCTGCGGATCGGTCCAGGTGCCGAAAGGCACCGAGGAGGTGGTGGTGTCGAAGAAGAAGATCCCCGTCCGCCCGCCCGTGGCATTGATGAACGACACCGCCGTCCCGACCCCGTCCAGCTTGAAGCTGGTGCCGCTGTCCCACTTGTAGTAGTAGTGCCCCCGGTTGCCGCTCTGGGCGATCGATTTCCACAGGGCGTAGTCGAAGGTCGGGCAGTTCATGGGGGTGTTCTGGAAGATGTTGCTGTGGTCCTGGTCGGTGGGGGTGGCGCTCGCCCAGGGCCACGGCTGCGGGTCGCCGGGGTTCACCATCGAGGGGTTGTAGCCCCCCGTCAGCGGCCCCCCCGCGACGTACTTGAACCAGGGGTCGTCGATCGCCACCCCGTTGCGGGCGGCCGCCCACGAGGCCAGGGTCGTGGCGCCGCTGATGTAGCTGAACGGGTCGTTCGCGGCGTAGGGCATCCCGCTGGAGATCTTCGTGTCCATGCTGTTGGGGAGGGTGGCGCTCGCCTGGGAGGATCCGGTCCCCCAGTGCACCTCGAAGCTCCCCGAGTAGCCCAGGTCGTTGCACGACTGGAGCGGCCCGACCGGCCCCGGGACAGGGATCTCGTTGACCACGGCCTTGACGACCCGGGTCGCGATCTGGCGCTCGTCCGCCGTGCCGGGGTACATGAAGACTCCCCCGACGACCCGCACGGTGGCGATCCCCATCCGGGTCGGCACTCCTCCCGCGTTGACCACCGGCGGCCCGTAGATCTCGATCCGGGCGATGCGTGCGCGCAGGTTCGGCCCCGGAAAGCTCGGGAACAGGGCGTCGTTGATCGTCGCCAGGTGCGCGTCGTTCACGATCAGGTCGGGTCCCGAGGCGGCGAAGGTCGGGTCAGGGTCGGTCCCCGTCTGGATGCCGAAGAAGGTGTCCGCCAGCGCCGAGCGGTACGGCCGGTCGAAGACGGGGCTGCTGGTGAGAGCCGCGTCCTTGTAAAGGGGCTTGGCGGCGTCGCCGGCCGCCGCCAGGACGCGCGCCGTCGCCGGGTTGCCGTCGTGATCGAGGAGGCGCTTGGTGCGATCGACCTGGGCGGTCGTCGGCACCAGGTACCCGGTCGAGGACGGGTCGTTGAACCAGTTGACCGCCAGGCGGGCCCCCGCCTCGGCGACATAGAGGGCCATCGCCGCGTTGCGCTCGTTCTCGGCGATGGTGTTCTCCGTCTGCGCCATCATCAGGCAGGAGATCCCGGGCAGGCACAGGATCACCGTGATCAGGGTGGCGATGACCAGGGCCGATCCCCGTTCCTGCCGGGGGGCCGCCTCCTCGGTGACGCTCATGTGCCGCTCTTCAGTCT
>JACQNT010000170.1 GCA_016202915.1 Acidobacteriota bacterium | reverse complement strand
GTCCTGGAGGGAGGGGAGGTGGAGCCCGTCGGGCTGGCGAAGACCATCAGGGTGGACGTGCGCGTCATCGCCGCGACCAACAAGGACCTGCCGGCGCAGATCCGCGCGGGGAGGTTCCGGGAAGACCTCTACTTCCGCCTTAACGTCGTCCCGATCGCCTCCCCGCCGCTCCGGGACCGGCGCGAGGACATCCCGCTCCTGATCGAGCACTTCGTCGAGTCGTTCGGCCGCGAGGTGAGCTATCGTCCCAAAAGGTTCTCGCCGGCCGCGCTGGAGCGCCTGGCCGCGCGGCCCTGGCGCGGCAACGTCCGCGAGCTGCGCAACGCCGTCGAGCGCCTGCTGATCATGGCGGAGCACGATCCGATCGAGGCGGGCGACGTGGAGACGTTCGAGGAGTTCCACGGCGAGGGGGCGGGCGGAGCCCCCGCGGCCGGCCCGCGGCCGGCCGGCGCGCCGGGCGCCGCGGAACGGGGGGCCCCCATGGCCGGCGGCGAGGCGCCCGATCCCGCCGCGTTCCGCACCCTCCAGGAATTCAAGGATGAGGCGGAGCGCGTGTTCATCCTGCGCAAGCTCAAGGAGTTCCGCTGGAACATCTCGCGCACCGCCAAGGCGATCGACACTCCCCGCAGCAACCTGTACAAGAAGCTCGAGCAGTACGGCATCTCCAGGGACCAGGTCCAGGAATGAGCGGCGCTCCGCCCTCCGGGGGCCAGGATGGGATGAAAGGCCGCCGCGGCGTGGTCATCGTCGACGGCGTGCGCACCCCCTTCTGCAAGTCCTGGGGCGTCCTCAACGCGGTGCCCGCCGACGAGCTCTGCCGCATCGCCCTGGCGGAGGCCATGGCGCGCGCCGACCTCGACCCGGATTGGGTGGACGAGGTGATCGTCGGCAACATCGCCCAGCCGGCGGACTCGACGACCCTGGCGCGCGTCGCCGCTCTCAAGGCGGGGGTGCCGCGCCGCGTCCCGGCCTTCACCGTCAACCAGAACTGCGCCTCGGGCCTGCAGGCGATCGTCGCCGCCTACCACCGCGTCGAGTCGGGCCTCGCCGGCCTGGTGCTGGCGGGCGGCGTCGAGTCGATGTCGCGGATCCCGTTCCAGCTCGGCGCGGAGTTCACCGACCTGGCGCTGCGCCTGCGCCGGTCGCGCACGCTGCCGGGGAAGATCGGGGCCCTCTTGGGCGCGCGGCCCCGCGATCTCCGGCCGGCCTCCGCCCTCGAGGTGGGGCTGACGGACGCGATCTGCGGCCTGAGCATGGGAGAGACCGCCGAGGTGCTGGCGCGGCGCTTCCACATCGGCAGGGAGGAGCAGGACGCCCTGGCGCTCGAGAGCCACCGCCGCGCGGTGGCGGCCCGCGACAGGCTGAGGGAGGAGATCGTGCCGCTCTTCCCTCCGCCGCGGTTCGATCCGGTGCAGGACGACGTCGGGCCGCGGCAGGACCAGTCGATGGAGCAGCTCGGCAGGCTCCGCCCGGCCTTCGACCGCCGCCACGGCACGGTGACGGCGGGCAATTCCTGCATGATCACGGACGGGGCGGCCTGCGTCGTGGTGGCCGCGGAGGAGCGGGCCCGCTCCCTCGGCCTGCCGTACCTCGGCCGGATCCGCTCCTACGGCTTCGCCGGTCTCGATCCCGCGACGATGGGGCTGGGGCCGGTCCACGCCTCCGCCGTCGCGCTGCGCCGGGCCGGCGCCGGCATGGACGACGTGGAACTGATCGAGATCAACGAGGCGTTCGCGGCCCAGGTGCTGGCGGTGCGGCGCGCCTGCGCCTCGCCGGCGTTCGCGCGCGACGAGCTGGGGCTCACCGGCCCGCTCGGGGAGCCGGACCCCGCGATCACGAACGTCAACGGCGGCGCCATCGCCCTGGGGCACCCGGTCGGCTGCTCGGGCGTGCGCCTCGTCCTGACGCTGCTCAAGGAGATGGCGCGACGCGACCTGACCCTCGGTCTGGCGGCCCTGTGCGTGGGCGGCGGACAGGGGGCGGCATTGGTCCTGGAGCGATCGTAGAATCCACCGCGCCCCTAGCAGCGCGACCGGAGGCGAGATGGAAGCGGACGGTTCGGTGGCGGCCCGGGTAGGCGAGCGGACCCTCCCGCTCGAGGGTCCGGGTGTCCTCCTGGAGACGCGCCGCGACGGGCTGGCGTTCCTCATCTTCGACCGGCCCCAGGAGAGGGTGAACGTCCTCGGCGCCCCCGTGGTGGCGGTCCTCGAGATCCTGATCGACCAGGTGGCCCACGACAAGAACGTGCGCGGCCTCGTCGTGACCAGCACCAAGCCGGGATCGTTCATCGCGGGCGCCGACGTGAACGAGATCGCCGCCCTGCGGTCGATCCCGGACGCGGAGTACGCCTCCCGCAAGGGCCAGCGGCTGTTCGACAGCCTCGAGCGGCTGCCGTTCCCGGTGGTGGCCGCCATCAACGGCGCCTGCCTCGGGGGCGGCACCGAGCTCGTCC
>JACQNT010000022.1 GCA_016202915.1 Acidobacteriota bacterium | reverse complement strand
CCTCTACGTCTCGTGAGCGGGGCTCCGGTGCCGCACCCCCGCCGCTGGCGCGGCTGCCTCCTCCTGAGGGAAAGGTGGCGCGTCTGAATCCGCTCCGGTGGCCGAGCCAGGGCACCCGCCCTCTCCTTTCAGGCCGCCTGCCGTTGCCCGGCGGCGCGCCGCGCGAACAGGGCGGCGCCGACCGCGCCGGTGTAGATCGAGTCCGGCGACACGTTGGTGGTCCGCGCGCCGTAGTTCTCCTGCACCAGGTGCCGCAGCGCCGCAAGGGCCGCCGGGTTGCGCGCCACGCCGCCGGTGAAGGCAAACTGCTCCCGCACGCCGCCCGACCGGGCCAGGAGCGACATCGATCTCAGGATGATCGCCCGGTGCAGCCCGGCGAGGATGTCCTCCCTCCTCTCCCCCAGCGCCAGCCGGTCGCGCAGCTCCGCGCCTGCGAACACCGTGCAGGTGCTGGCGATGCGCGCCGGGCGGCACGACTGCTGCGCCAGCGGCCCCAGCTCGTGCACCCCCAGGCTCATCTCGTCGGCGATGTACCCGAGGTAGCGGCCGCAGCCGGCGGCGCAGCGGTCGTTCATCTGGAAGCCCGTGACGATCCCCTCCGCGTCGATCTGGATGGCCTTGGTGTCCTGCCCGCCGATGTCGAGGACGGTGGCGGTCCGGGGGAAGAAGTAGTGCGCCCCCAGGCCGTGGCAGAGGATCTCGGAGCGGATCCGGTCCCTGGGAAAGGGGAGCCGCGCCCGGCCGTATCCCGTGCCGACCGATCCCGCCTCCTCGAGGGGCGTCGCCACGGTCGCCTGGATGGCGGCCTCGAGCCTCCCGGCCCGCACGGCCCGGACCGCGCCGGTGCCGTCCGCGCCCGGCGTCGCGGCCCCGGCCGCGCGGGCCGCCGCCGCGCGGATGTTGCTCTCGAAGGAGAGATCGGGAGGGGCGTTCTCGACCCTGTGGATCGACATGTCGAACAGGCTCACCAGCTTCTCGAAGCGCGCCCGGCCCCGCCGCGCCGCCGCCTCCGCCAGACGGAGGTACTGGCTCGCGGCGAGGTCGCGGAAGAAATCGCTGCGCGAGGGGGCCGCGCCGGCGCCGAAGAGCCCTTCGGACTGCTCGCGCATCCCTGCGAAGATCTCCTCCAGGGCTCCCCGGTCCTCGGCCGCCCCGCAGGCGGAGAGGCAGGCCTCGCGGAGCACCGCGAGCTGCCGCTCATGCTGCTCTCGCCGGAACAGCCTCTCGAGATCCGGCGCCAGGGCGTCCCGCAAGCGGGCGAGATCCGGAGCGGCGGCGAGGGCGCGGCACAGGAGGGCGAAGCGGGCCGTGGTGAACGCCTCGGCGCGCGCCACGGCGCAGGCGACGTCGTAGTTGCTCCGGCTGTTGGTGATGCCGCGCCCGAGGATCTCCTCGCGCTCCGTCATCACCACCGCCTTGGTGGTCGTCGATCCGAGGTCGACGCCGACGAACACCTTCACGACGCCCTCCCCTCCGCAGCGGCGGCGGGCGGGTGATGCGCCTCGAGGCGCTTCTGCGCGATCATCTGCAGGTAGGACTCCAGGCGGGTCTTGATGTTGCTGGCGGAGAAATACCGCGGATCCACCAGGTCGGACTCGATGAAGCCGCCGGCGATGCCGGTGCGCCGCTCCAGCTCGCGCAGCATCACGAGCTGGCCGGCGGAGAAGGAGTTGCACGACTTGACGGAGTTGATCAGGAAGCCATCGGCGGCGTAGTCGCGGACGTAGCGCTCCAGCAGGTCGACCCGCGAGGGAAGGTTCAGGTTGGTGTAGCAGCCGAGGCAGTAGCGCGCCAGGGACTCGAGGGGCGCGCCGGGATCGTGCCGGAAGCCGGTGTCGTAGAGGCCGCCGACCTTGGTATAGGTGGAGGCGACGACCACCGCCCCCTCGTCGTAGAACATCTTCCAGAACTCGCGGAAGGAGGTCCAGTTCGGCGGCCCCTCCACCACGAGCCGGAAACGCTCCTCCTCCATCGGCCCCTCGGGCGTGATCGGGCCCCGCCCCGCCTGCAGCCGCTCCTGCACCTCCCCGCGCAGGGCGCCGTAGTATGCGGCGCCCTCCTCGGTCCCGCGGAAGGCGCTGAACATCGGGCCGATGTAGTAGACGCCTCCGAAGTAGGCGTCGATCGGTGACGGCCTGTTCCTCGCCGACTCCAGCACCCACACCAGGTCGTCCTCCGCCCGGGCCGAGAGGGCCAGCCGCCGCGACAGATCCGCCTCGTCGAACCGCCTCCCCGTGGCCTTCTCCAGGGCCGGCAGGACCTCGCTGCGGATCTGGTCCACGACGTAGGCGATCATCCCCGGCGTCACCTCCCCGTTCCACACGTAGGGGACGTGGAGCATCGCCACCGGGCAGTGGTACTGCTGGCGGAGCAGCTCGAACCACTTCATGAACGTGAAGCAGCCCGTATAGGAGAGCAGGAGCAGGTCGGGGCGCGGGATCGGCTCCCCGGTGGGGCCGACGTTCCCGGCCAGCGACATCCCGAGGTCGCACTTGACGTAGGTGCAGACGTCCTCGGAGTGCCCGGCCTTCTCGGCCCGGGCGATGTAATCCGCCGACTTGCCGCGCATGCCGGACTGCAGTGCGTTGATCTCCGGCAGCACCGCCGCCGCGCCGAAGGACAGGAGGAGCTCCGTGAGGTTGCCGGGGACGAAGGTGTAGACCACCGCCTCCCCTGCCTCGCGCGCCCGCGCCAGGCGGCGGTAGTGCCCGGCGATGAGCTCCTTCTGCCGGACCATCGACGGCTCCTTCGCGGCCCGCTCCCGGGTCATGGCTGGCTCCACAGCTTGATGGAATCGGCGAAAGTCCCCGCCTGCTCCCGGATCGGCTGGAACTGGCCGGTGTCCTCCGAGTACTTGAACGCCGTGTAGGGGATGCCGGCGCGCTCGAGGGCGGCGACCAGCATCGGCTGGTCGAGCAGGGCCGGGTCGCAGAACGACGGGGCGGCGAAGATCACTCCTTCGGCCCCCGCCTGGCGCACGGCGGCGACCAGGTCGGCCCCCTTCTCCTCTTCCCCCGCGTACCGGCAGGCGTTCGCGACGCTGCGCTCGAGGTAGGCGTGCGCCAGGGCCTCGAACGGGTCGCCCGCCTCGGGCACGTCGTCGCGGATCCAGCGGCTCACCAGGACCAGGTCGTCGTCCACGATGTCGCAGCCCGCCCGCTCGATCGTCCGCAGCAGCGCCAGCGGGGGTGTCTCGCAGAAGGCGCCGCGCAGGACGACGCGGCAGTTGTCCAGCGCCGGACGGTCGCCCGCTCCCGCCGCTTCCAGGTAGGCGTCGAGCATCCTGTTGTGATCCTCGACCGGCACGACGCAGCCGGCGCGCAGCAGGAGGTAGGCCTCCACGGCCGGCGCCAGGTGCGGGCTCCGGCGGCGCAGATCGAAGAGGGCCCGCACCCGGCGGCGGTTCTCGTTGTAGAGGGCGATGCTCGCCCGGAGGGTCTCCTCCGTGACCGGCGCGCCCCCCAGGAGCGCCAGGTCGGAGGCGAGAGCCAGCAGTTCCGTCCGGTGGAACCGGCCCCCCACGCGCCGGTCGAAGTTCTGCGGCAGGTCCAGGTAGCGGGCGTAGAAGCCGGGCAGGAGGATCTTCCACATCCCCGAGAGGTTCCGGATGACGTCGCAGGTCGAGGGGAAGAGCATGCCGTCGAGGCAGCCGAGTCTCCCCGACAGCGCCAGCTCGACGGTCGAGCGGGGGATATGGCAGATGTAGGACTGGAAGCAGGCGTCGCCCCTGATGATCTCGATCCGGTCCCCCCCGCCGAAGATCCCGACCGGCAGCATCCCGGCGGCGTGGATCACCTCCCGCGGCGCGTACACCGGCATGTAGCCGATCGCTCTGCGGCCGGGCGCCGCCTCCTTCCAGCGCTTCACCCCCTGGAACTCCAGGTCGAAGGCCAGCCGCTCCGCCTCCGCGATGATCGATTCGAGGCTCACCTCCGCTCCCTCTCCGTTCCCTGCTCTCTCTCCGGCTCCGGGATCAGGACCGCCCGGCGCTGCAGCCGGTGATCGATCATCTCGCTCAAGACCTGGTTGATCTGCGCCAGAGGGCGCCGCTCGACGTACGGCTCGAGCGCGATCTTACCCTCCCCGATGAGGCGCAGCAGCTCCGGGTAGCGCCCGGGGGCGCACCCCCAGTTCCCCTCCGCCCGGGCGTCCAGCGCCATCAGCCGGCTCAGGTGGAGCGTCAGTCTCTCCGGCGTGTAGCCGACAACTCCCAGGTGGGATCCGCGGGTCATCAGCCCGAAGGCGATCTCCTGCCCCGCCGTCGTGCCCGAGGTCTCGAAGACCTTCCATTCGTCGGCCGACAGGCCGCGGCCCGCGGCGAACTCACGGACGGCCTTCCGCAGCGCCGGGAGTTCCAGGGCCTGCGGATCGAGCGCCAGGCCGGCGCCGTGTTCGGTCGCCAGCCGTCGCCGCTCGGCCACCGGCTCGATGGCGACCACCTGCGCCCCGTGCGCCGCCGCGATCTGAACGCCGAAGCCGCCGACGCCTCCCGCGCCGACGAAGATGGCGAGGTCCCCCTCCCGCAGCCCGCTCCGCCGGACCGCCTCGTAGGGCGTGCTGACCGCGTCCGCGACGACGGCGTAGAGGGGAAGGGCGGAGTCCTCCACACGGCCGAGATCGCAGAGGAAGCGCGCCGGGACGACGAGGTGCGAGGCGAACCCGCCGTGGACGTCGTTCCCGGGGAAGATCTGCGCCGGGCACAGGGCGTAGCGGCCCCGCCGGCAGGCGCTGCACTCGCCGCACGGCAGCACGGCCGGCACGACCACCCGTTTCCCGGCCCATCCATCCGCCCCGGGGCCGGCCGCCTCGACGACGCCGCTCACCTCGTGGCCGAGGACCAGCGGCAGGGGGTGCTTCGTGGGGACCTGCCCGAGGTAGAACCCGAGGTCGGTGTGACAGACGCCGCACCCCGCCACCCGGACGAGCGCCTCGCCCGCCGCCGGCAGCCCGATCCTCCGTTCGGAGAACACCAGCGGCTCCTTCGGCGACCTCATCTCCCACTGCCGGATGGCGACCATGATCCCTCCCCTTCAGGCCGTCTGGCCTCCATCGACGCAGATCACCGCACCCGTGATGTGCCGCGCCCGCGGGGAGGCCAGGAACGCGACGACGTCGGCCACGTCCTCCGGTTCCCCCAGCCGCCCGAGGGCCGTCTCGGAGAGCGCCTGGTCGAGGAAGCGGCGCTCCAGGCGCCCGGTCAGATCCGTCCGGATGAAGCCGGGGGCGACGGCGTTGACGCGGATGCCCCGGGGGCCCAGCTCCCGGGCGAGCGTCCGCGTGAGGCCGATCAGGCCGGCCTTGGAGGCCGAGTAGCTGGCGAGGCCGAACTTCCCCCGCAGCCCGTTGATCGACGAGATGAACACGATCGATCCGCGCCGCCGCTCGCGCATGACGCGCGCCGAGGCCCGGGCGTAGGCGAAGGCGCCGGTCAGGTTGACGTCGATCACCTCGCGCCACTCCTCCTCGGCCAGCTTCCATGAGGGGGCGTCGCGGCTGATGCCGGCGTTCAGGACGGCGATCGTCAGGGGGCCGAGCCTCTCCTCGATCTCCGCGACGGCCGACCCCGCCCCCTCGAAGTCGCGGACATCCCGCTTCAAGAGCAGTCGCCCGGAGGGCTGCCGCTCGGCGCTCGCGTCGATCTCCCGGTCCACGATGGCGACCGCCGCGCCGTCGCGCGCCAGTGCCGCAGCGATCGCCCTGCCGATCCCCCGGAAGCCTCCGGTCACCAGGGCCACCTCGCCCGCGGCCCGGGGCGTCCCGCCGGGCGCGGCCGTCTCCCCCGGCGTCCGGGTCATCGCTTCCCCCCCGTCCCTTCCGGCCCCTCGAGCGCGGCGCCGCAGTTCCCGCAGTGCCGGAAGCCCTGGGGGAGGCCCTGCGCGCCGCAGGCGGCGCAGGATCCGGTCCAGGCGCCCCACGGGGTCTCGCTCGCGCCGCCGGCGGCGGCCGCGGCCCGCAGGCGGGCGTAGTCCGCCTTCCGCTTCTCGACGAAGGCCCTCATCCCCTCGAGCGGCTCCCAGTGCGTGTAGTGGAGCGCCAGCCACTCGCGGGCGTGACCGATCGTCTGCTGCCAGGCGAGCTCCTTGAAGAAGTTGACCTGCTGCTTCGTGTAGCGCATGCACTCCGGGAAGCTCTCGAGAATCCGCCGGGCGAGGGCGTCCACCTCCTCGTCGAGCCGCGACAGGTCGATGCGGTGGCCGTCGCGGCCCTCCAGGGCGAGCCTGATCCGGGACGCATCGGCCCTCTCGATCCAGCGGTCCCCCTGCCGGACGCTGGGGACGGCCCGGCTCACGAGCCCCCACTCCTCGGCCTGCCGTGCGGGGATCGGCTCGCCGGTCATGAGCATCCAGCGGGCGCGGCGATCGCCGACCGCGAGCGGCAGCCACTGCGTGGCGCCCCCCGCCGCGACGCTCCCCACGTGCACCCCCACCTGGCGCAGGACGGCGTGCTCGGCGGCGAGGCTGAGATCGCAGGCGAGCTGTGACTCGTTGCCGCCCCCGACCGCCATCCCGTTGATCCGGGCGATCACCGGCTTGCCGCAGCCGAGGATGCTCTCCAGGTAGGCGCGGAACAGGCCCATGTACTTCCAGTAGTCGCGCGGCCGGCTGAGGTACTCGTCGGCGTACTCGCGGACGTCGCCCCCGGTGCAGAAGGCGCGGTCCCCGGCACCCGTGAAGACGATGACCCCCACGCCGTCGTCGAACCCGGCGTCGCCGAAGGCGGTCGCCAGCTCGCGCAGGGCGCCGGTCGAGTAGGCGTTGTAGCGGGCGGGGCGGTTGATGGTGATGCGGGCGGCGCCGGGCACCGGCGCGTCCTTCTCGTACAGAATGTCGCGGAACTCGAAAGAAGCCGCGGGGCGTCGGGGGAAAAGTGTCATGCCTGCCTCCCTCCAGTCCTGGCGTCGCGGGCGCGCGAGGCGGGCGGCGCGGCGACCCGGCGCATGCGGGACGCCTCGAGGGACCAGGAGGCCTCGCGCGGCGCCAGGCCGCCGAGGAACAGGTCGAGGAAGATCGGCGCCACCTCCTCGGGCCCGGCCGGACCGTCCGGCCTGTACCAGCGGGCGATCCAGTTGATCGCGCCCAGGAGCGCCATCCCGGCGAGCTTCGGGTCCACGGGGCGCAGGCAGCCCCGCGCCGCTCCCCGCTGGATGAGGTCGCGCACCCCGCGCTCGAAGCGGTCCCTCTTCTCGACCACCCGCCGCAGCCGCCGCGGCGACAGCGCTCCGAACTCCAGGGCAAGGGCCGTGCCGTGGAACCCTTCCACCATGATGCGGATGAAAGCCGCGAGCAGCCCCTCGAGCTGCTCGCAGGGGCAGTCTCCGCGCCGCCGCGCGCGGTCCAGCTCGGCGAGGACCGCGTCCAGCGCCCGGTCGTGGGCGGCGTACAGGATCTCCTCCTTGTCCTTGAAGTAGTAATACAGGCTCCCCTTGGTCATCAGGAGCCGGTCCGCGATCTGCTCCAGGGAGGTGCCGTGGTAGCCGTGGCGCCGGAAGGCCGCGATGGCGCTCTGGAGAATCGCGTTGACGCGGTCGCGGCGGCGCAGCGCCTGCTTGGTCATGGGACCATCGTGTTTTTGACCATAAGGTTAAAATTCAACCCATTAGTCAAATTCGCCCTTCAAGCTACACCCGCCGCCTGGCGTTGTCAAGTTCCCCGCGCCGTGAGGTATCCCCAGTTTCAGGGGCCAGCGCCTCCGGTTCGCGGGGCCCGCGGTCGCCGCGGCCGGATCGGCACAGACCGCCGACGGCCGCGTCGCCGCTCCGCTCTCGCGCGCCCGGCCGGTGGACACCGCCCGGCCACGGGCGCGCTCCGAGAGGGCCCCTCGAGCCGGAGGCGCTGGCCCCCGCACCCGCGCCTTCCTGAGCAACCTGAGTCCGGCGTCCTTGCAGCCTTGGAGTCATCACGGGAATCGGCAGGCAAGCCGGGTCCGCGCGAGCCCTTCCCATGGTCCGGTGGCGGCCGCACCGCCTCGCGGGGG
>JACQNT010000175.1 GCA_016202915.1 Acidobacteriota bacterium | reverse complement strand
TGATCGCCACCGGGCGGCCCGAGCGGCGATCGATGGCCCGGTAGACCTCTCCCATTCCTCCGGTCCCGATCCGATCCAGGATCCTGTAGCGATCGAGCCTCAGACCCGTCATCGCCCACCGTCCCTCTGCCTCACCTCGCTCGCCCGGACCGCAAAGCAAGCGGTGTGCCGCATACAGCATGGCCGCCAGGCTCATGAATCGGAGGGCTTTACGCGAGGGGCCGGGCGAGCGCCGCGAAGGACCGTGCGCGCCCTGGCGGCGGGAGAGAAAACTTCTCTTCGCGGCGCTGACGCCGGACTTCCGGCGCGCCTCGGCGGCCGGCGGGAAGCTGGCGCCTGGATCTCAGAGGGTGTCTGCGGAGGGGCCCGGGGCCGCGTTGACCGCGCGGATCATGGTGAGAGGGATGGCTGTCGCAGGCCGAACTCCTTCATCTTGAGTTGCAGCCCGCGACGGGACAGGCCGAGAAGGGCGGCGGCCCGGGTGACGTTTCCTGCGACATTCTCGAGAGCCGCCCGGATGACACGACGTTCCGCCTCGATCGCCGCCTGCCGCGCCGGAGTTCTCGCGCGGCCGGATCCCTTCTGCATGGGAGCCTCCGACGCGAGCCCGAAATCGGACTCCGCGAGGACCGGCTCCTGCGCCAGCAGCACGGCGCGTTCGATGGCGTTCTCCAGTTGCCGGACATTCCCGGGCCAGGGCAGGCCCATCAGGGCCTCCAGGGCACCGGGCGAGATGCGCGGGGCGGGACGGCCGAGCCTGTGGGCGTGCTTCAGCAGGAAGAAGTCGACGAGCACGGGGATGTCCTCCGGCCGCTCGCGCAGCGGCGGCACGTGCATCTCGATGACCCGCAGCCGATAGAGCAGATCCTCCCGGAACAGTCCTTCCCTGGCCATGAGGGTCGGGTCGCGGTTCGTCGCCGCGACCACGCGCACGTCCACCTTGCGCGGGGCCGCCGCCCCGACACGATCGAGCACGCCGTCCTGGAGGATGCGGAGGAGCTTCACCTGCGAGGCGAGCGGCAGTTCGGCGACCTCGTCGAGAAAGAGGGTCCCGCGGTCGGCCAGCTCGAACCGGCCCGGCTTCGCCTTCTCCGCGCCCGTGAAGGCGCCGCGTTCGTATCCGAACAGCTCCGCCTCCACCAGCGACTCCGGAATCGCCCCGCAGTTGATGCGCACGAGCGGATCCGCGTGGCGTGCCGAGAGCCGGTGCAGCGCCTCCGCCACGAGTTCTTTCCCGGTCCCCGTCTCTCCCGTGATCAGGACCGTCGTCGGGGCGCGGGCCACCCGCTGGACCATCTGGCGGACGGCGGTGATGGCCGCGCTCTTCCCCAGGATCCCGGTGGGCTCCCCCTCGGCGAGGGGCCCCTGAAACTCTAGACGGGAGCGATCGCCATGGGCCAGAGCCCTGCCGATGACGTCCAGGACCCTGTCGCGATCGAAGGGCTTCGTGAGGAAGTCGTACGCGCCACGCTTCATCGCCTCCACGGCCGATTCGATCGTCCCGTGCGCGGTCAACATGACGACCGGGATCTCCGGGAAGTCGGCGCGGAGACGGCGGAGCAGCTCCAGGCCGTCCGTGCCGGGCATCTTCAGATCCGTGATCACGAGGTCCGGGTCGTGGGCGCGCACGCATCGCAGGGCTTCTTCGCCCGAGGAGGCAGTGACCCCGCCGTACCCGGCCTGTTCGATCAGAGCCGCGAGGACCTTCCGTACGTTCGCCTCGTCGTCCACGATCAGCACGAGCGGACGCTCCTTCATGCGGTCTCCGCCGCGGCAGGGAGCGCGATCGTGAACACCGCACCGAGGCCCTCGCGCCCCTCGACACTGATCTCGCCTCCGTGGGCTTCCACCACCCGGTGGATGAGGGCGAGCCCCAGCCCCGTGCCGTCCGGCTTCGTGGTATGAAAAGGCTGGAAGAGCCGCGTCATCTGCTCGGCCGGAATCCCCGGGCCGTCGTCCTCGAAACGGATGATGATCCGGCCGGCCCCGTCCATCCCCACCTCAACGCGCAGGAGGCCGCCCGGCCCGGTGGCCTCGCCGGCGTTCCGGACCAGGTTCGCGAAGGCCCTCAGGAGCTGATCCGGATCCCCGGATGCATGCCTGGCCTCGGGCTTCACCTGAAGCTCCGTGCGAAGGTCCAACCCCGCGACTTCGGCCGATCGGAGCACGCGGCGGGCCAGATCCGCCACGTCCACCGGCTCGCGGCGTGGCGGTGCCGGCCGAGCGTATTCCAGGAAATCTCCCACGACACGCCCCAGCCTTTCGGTTTCCTCCTGGATCACCTCGAGCATCTCCTTTTGCTTCGCCCCATCCCTCCCGGCGGTCAGGACCTGGGCGGCTCCGTGGATCGCGCCCAGGGGGTTGCGGACCTCGTGCGCCAGCCCAGCCGCCATTTCTCCTACCGCGGCCAGCGCCTCGCGACGTCGCGCTTCCGCCTGCGCCTCGATCCGGTCCAGGCTGGCGAGAGCCTGGTTCCCGACGGCCAGGAACGCGGCAGCCAGCTCGGCCCAGGGGTAGTGCCGCAGGCGCTCGCCTCCGATGGCGATCCAGCCCGCGAGGACGTCCCCGCGCAGGAGCGGCACGGTGAGGTCCGCCTCGAGCGCCTGCAGTTGCGCGAGCGCCGAGGCCGCATGCTGCCTTCTCTCGCCCCAGGTCTCGGTCGATTCCACTTCCAGGAAGTGTCGCGTCAGGGGGGCGCGCTCCTTCTCCAGCAGCCGGGGGAGCGCGCCAGCGCTTTCGATGGCGGGCGCCGTGGGGCCAGGTCCCGACCGGAAGACAGGCCTGAAAGGATCTCCCGGGGCGCTGCGCAGGTAGATGCCCACCCGGAGGTTTCCCGGCAGGTCCCTGAGACCTTCGTCGATGGCCTTCCACAGCTCCGCGGGCTCGCGCGCTCGGGGGAGTTCGCGGCTGACGGCCACGAGCGCCTGCGCGACGGGGTCGCCCTGCCCCAGAACCGAGCGCAGGCCGGACAGAAGTGCCCTCCAGACGGGACCTCCTACGGCAATGAGCAGCAGCACGGCGATGAACAGCGGGAAAATCCCGCCGCCGGACAGCCGGAAGACGGCGTGCAGGACCAGGCTCGCGACGGACGCTCCGACGACAATCGCCAGGACTTCAGTGAGAAAGGCCTCCACGTCCAGGAAGCGGTGGCGGAGCAGAACGCCGCACACGACCAGCAGGAAGACCAGGACCGCGGCCGGACCGATCTTGAGAATTCCCGTCGAGCCGCGTGGCAGGAGATCGGACAGACCTCCGAGAGCGCCCACCGCGGCTCCGGCGGCCATGAGCCGGGCGGCATTGCGGTGCACGCCCGGGGGCAAGGAGCGCATGTGGCGCAGGAGGACCCGCACGCCGATGAGTAGAACGCTGCCGAAGACGACGAGCGCCACCGCGTTCCAGGCAGTCTGGCGATCGTAGGCCGGGGTCCAGGCCGAAATCCAGAGCGCCGCCACGACGGAGTAGGCCCAGAGGACCGGACGGCGGAGCGGCTGGCCGGTGGGGCCCGCGACGAGCAGAATGAAGTGAAGCCCCGCGGGGACCGCGGCGCACGCGCCCAGCAGGAACACGACGTGCCAGGGGACGGGCAGATCGAAGCGGCTGAGCTCCGCCGCTTTCCCGAGGTTCCAGAGGGCGAGGGCGGAGCAGAAAATCGCGAACAACCGGTTCCGCAGTCGGCCGGGCTCCCGCAGGAGGGCCCCGGCGCCCATCGCGATGGCGCCCAGCCCCGCCGCGAAGTACAGCTGAATCTGCAGGTCCATGCCGAACCTCGGAGGCCGTTCTATCGGGCCATCGCCTGCATCCCGGTGATGCCCCGAGCCGGAGAAAGGTGACGAAGTCGAGTCCACCCGGGGAGGTGCCTTCGAGCTGCCGTCGCCATGGGGAGGACTCCGCTGACGGGAAGCGTATCACCGTCGGCGCCGGTGGAGAAAGCCGTACGCAACTTGATCGGAGGGTGCCCGGTGCGACCGGGGCATGTGCCCGATCAGGGCCGGGCCCTCGCCCTGCCCATGGATCCGCGGGTGGGAGCCCACCCGCCTCGGCTCGAAGGGGACCTCGGCCGTGGCCGCCCTGACCCTTGCCTCCAGGCTCCTGGGTCCCCGCTCTCCGTAATGGCGTGTGCCGGGCACTCGGCACCACCGTTCAAGAAGCGCCGGGCGGCGTGGAGGAGGGGCTGGCGCCCCGGTGTCGGGGGTCGGTCAGGAACACATCACACGGGGGGCTCACTTCCCGGGGGCGTCACGATCTCGAGAAGGTTGCCGTCGGGATCGAGGAAGTAGAAGCACTCGTGATCCCCCCAGTTCACCGGCCCGTGTGTCCGGATACCGGCAGCCTCCAGCGCCTTCCGCGCCGCCAGGAAATCCGTCGCCTCCACGAGGAAGGCGTGATGCGCTCGCCCGCGGGGGTCCTGGATGATGCTGGGGTCTCCAGGCGCCAGCGCGGGCCGTCTGATCAGGCCGATGTTCGTCCCGCCGCATGCCACCAACGTCATGTCCCCGAGACGATCGACAAGCCGCATCCCAAGCACCTCGGTATAGAACCGCTCCGCGGTCGTGAGGTCCGACACGTAGATGGCGAAATGATCCAGGCGCCGGAGGTGGAGGCCCATGGACGATCGTCCTGCGGCTCCTACAGAAACTCTTCGATCAAGCTCTGAAAGAGCGATCCGTCAACTTCCAGCTTCTGGTTGACCAGGGGCCCCTGCTTCAGGGCCGGCTCACTGTCTTCGTAGGTGGGCTGTTCGTCCCGGTAGAAAAGCCCGAGCGGGATGCGGTCACCCCACTCGAAGGACTTCTCCAGCGCTGCGGCGACCTGGGTGGAGTCATGGCCCGGGCGGTCCTCAAGCTTGTAGACACGCTCCTTGAACCACGGGTACGTGTTGAGGTGGTTGTAGGTGACGCACGGGCTGAAGACGTCGATCAGAGCAAACCCTTTGTGCTGGATGCCGTCGGCGATCAGCCCGGCCATATGGCCGGGCTCTCCGGAGAAGCCCCGGGCGACGTAGGTGGCACCGGAAACCAGCGCCAGGGCGATGGGGTTGATGGGCAGCTCGACGTTCCCCCGCGGGGTCGACTTGGTGCGGTGCTCCTTCATCGTCGTGGGCGAAGCCTGACCGGTGGTGAGGCCGTAGATCTGATTGTTCATGACGACGTAGGTGAGGTCGAGGTTGCGCCGCATGGCGTGGATGAAATGGCCGATGCCGATGCCGTAGCCGTCCCCATCGCCGCCGGTGATGACCACCTTGAGATCGGTGTTGGCGAGCTTGATCCCGCTGGCCACCGCGACCGCCCGACCGTGCAGGGAATGCACCCCATAGGCGTGCAGGTAGCCGGGCAGGTTCGAGGAGCACCCGATCCCCGAGACCACGACCAGGTCCTTTGTCCGGACGCCCGCCCTGGCGGCCGCCGTCTTGACCGCCTTCAGGACACCGAAGTCGCCGCAGCCGGGACACCAGTCCGGTTCGACCGGTCCCGCGTAGGTTTCAATCGGCAGCTCGAGGATCGTGCTCACAGGGCCTCCTCACGCATTCGGCCGCCAGGAGCGGGCCGAGCCGGTCTCCGCACCGATGCGCAGCTCCCCCTGCTTGTGGCCCGAGTCGCGGTTGATGATCTCCACCAGCCACAGCGGCTCGCCCTGGCCGTCCCCCGACAGGCGCTCGAGCCGCCCCGGGCGCAGCTCTTCGCTCAGGCGGGTACGCAGATAGTGATAGGCGATCTCGCGCGCCTCTGCCTCCGTGACATCGAGCCGCCGCGGCCGCCCTTCCAGGATGGCCTTGACCTGCTCGGCGATCAGCCGGGGCTCGAAGGGCTCGCCGTCGTACTTGAGGATCTTTTCGGAAACGGCATGGCCCGTCTCCCCGCGCAGGTAGCGGGCGAACTGACCGGTCGAGTTGTTCTCGATCGCGATCGTCCTCCTGCAGCGGGCCAGGATCTCGGCGGCTTCGCGGGCATGGAAGGGAAGCAGGTACTTGAAGTGGAGCTGGTTGGCGCGCAGGCCGGCAGCGGCCAGTCGCTGGATGGCTTCGGCGATGACCCCGCGGGTCGAGCCCCAGCCCACCAGGGTGGCCTCGGCGTCGGCCGGCCCCAGGAGTCGGGGCGCGGGCAGCTCCTGGAGCGCGAGATCGAGCTTCTTCATTCGCTTCTCGGCAATCTTCCGGCGGACGGCCTGGTTGGCGAACACGTCGCTGATCAGGATGCCCTCCTCGTCGTGCTCGTCGGTGGGGGCCACGTGCTCGGCGTTGGCCGTGCCGGGCAGGGCCCGCGGGGAGATGCCCGAGGGAGTGAAAGCGTACCGCTTGAACGGACCGTTGTCGCCGTTCCACTCGGTGACGAGTTGCCCGCGGTCGATGGGCACCCGGGCGCTGAGGTCGTCGGGCTCGATGGTCTGGGGGTGCTCCGAGAGCAGCAGATCGGAGATGACAATCACGGGGAGTTGGTACTTCTCGGCCAGGTTGAAGGACTCCACGACCGTGCGGAAGCAGTCCGCGGTGTCGCCGGGCGCGATGATGATGCGGGGGAAGTCGCCCTGGGAGGCGCCCAGGACCTGGTTCAGGTCGCCCTGCTCGGTCTTGGTCGGGATGCCGGTCGATGGACCGCCGCGCTGCACTTCGATGATCACGACCGGGGCCTCGATCATCCCCGCCATGCCCACCGCCTCCGTCATCAGGGCGAAGCCGCCCCCGGAGGTGGCGCACATCGCGCGCACCCCTGCGTACCCCGCGCCGATCGCCATGTTGGCCACCGCCAGCTCATCCTCGCACTGCTTGACCACGATTCCACAGCGCTCGCCGTGGGCCGCCATCCAGTGAAGGATGGAAGAGGCCGGGGTCATCGGGTAGGCGGAGTAGAACTTGCAGCCGGCGGCGACCGCCCCGATGGCAAACGCTTCGTTGCCGGTGATGAACGGCCGGCGGGTCCGGGTGAAATTCCACCGGGGGCCGATGGGGGCGAACTTCTCGCGGACGTAGCCGTAGCCGGCGCGGAGCAGCCCGACGTTCTGGTCCACGACTCCCTGCCCTTTGTGGCGGAAGGTGTCCGCGAGGACGCCGGCCGCCACATCGAACTCCAGTCCGATCAGGGAGAACAGGGCACCGAGGGCCACGGTGTTCTGCATGATCGGCTGGACGCGCCCCAGGGTTCGGGTGAGCTCGGCCACCGGCAGAGGGACGGATCGGACCTGCTCGCGCAGGCCCAGGTCCAGGCGGAGCCTGTCGGCGTTGTAGAGCAGCAGTCCCCCCGCCTCGATCTCGGGGGCGTGACGCTCGATCGAGTCCTGGTTGAGCGCGATCAAGGCGTTGAGATGGTCGCCGTGCGAGTGGAGCGGTTGCTCGCCCAGGCGCACCCGCAGCCAGATGTGGCCGCCGCGGATGACCGACTGGTAGCTGTTGTAGGCGCAGACGTGGAGCCCCAGCCGGGCAGCGGTCTTGGCCAGGGTATCCCCGGTCTTGTCCAGGCCGTCGCCCGCCGCGCCTCCAATGCCGACCGTTATCTCATTCATGCCCGACCTTGCCGCGGGCCATCGCAGACCCGGCTCCGGAACCGGTCCCCCGGAGCTGCGCCCGGCATCCAGGCTCGCCGGCCACTGGACCCCCGGGCGTTGGTACGGATTATACGACTGTCGGGGTGGGAGGGGGGTGTCTGCCCGTCTTTACGCAGATCAAGCGCCTCATGGGTGAGTGGCTCGGGGCGGCGGAGAGGGACGACCGGCCGTGAGTGCGCGCATGATGCGACGCCGACGGGGGGGCGGCCGGGTGGCCGGCGTGGCTTCCGGCGCAGCGCTGGATCCCGCGGGCCCGAAGCGCGCTATGATACCGGACCAACATCGGGCGCCCCCACGCACGGTGTGCCAAGGAGGAACGATGCATCACACGCCTGGCGTCAGTCTCGCGTGCGTCTTTATCACCGTGGCCACCGTAAGCGCCGGCTCCCCTCCGACCGGCGGCGCTACGGAAGCCAGCCAGAAGCCGGCGGCCGCGCAGGCCAACCTGGAGCAGGTCGTGAAGAACGCGCCGTCCGCCGACGCCGCCCTCCAGATGGTGAAGTCGCTTGCCGGCGAGTGGGAGGGGAAGACGGCCACAGGCCAGCCGGTGCTGGTGTCCTTCCGCACGATCTCGAACGGCACCTGCGTCGAGGAAACGCTCCGGACCCCGGACGCGACGGACATGGTGTCGGTCTACTGCCCCGATCGCGGCGGGCTGATGATGACCCACTACTGTGCCGCCAACAACCAGCCGCGCATGCGGGCCCGTACCGGCGGCGATCCGGGCCGTCTGGAGTTCGACTTCGTGGATGCCACCAACCTGGATTCGCCGGCCATCGGGCACATGCATCGCCTGGTCCTGTCGTTTCCTGACAGGGACCACTTCACGCAGGAATGGACCTGGATGGAGCACGGCAAGGAGGGAAGCGAGATCTTCCGTTTCCAGCGCAGCGGTTCCTGACCGGCCCTATCGCTGCCCGCCTGGCACGGCCCCGACGGTCCCCCCGGCAGTCTCCGCAATCTTACGGTCGCGGCGCGCGACCTGCCTTTCCGGAGCAGACCGCCCCGCCGGGCGGTCCGGTGTCGGCGAGCGGCGTCGACTGCGTCTGCAGGGCACCTGTCAGCTCGATGGCGTCCACCCACCACCCGTCGTCGCCCGGCTGTGCGCCCCACGCATCGTAGTAGCTGCTGGCGCAGCAGTCGAACTCCCATGACTGCGCGATGCACCGGATCCGTACCTTCTGGCCGAGAGCGGCAGGCCACAGGGCCTGGAGGACATCGGGGCAAAGCCCCTCAAGCGCTTCTGGACGCCTTCAACAGCAGGTTCGGGGGGGGTCCGGTACCAGACGCAGATCAAGCGCCTGATGAGCGGGTGGCTCAACGTGGCGGAGGATGTGGCAGGCGCTGCTACAGCCCGAGCCGGTGGAGTTTCACCCCGGCGTCGTCCCGGCGGGCGGCGGCCGCGACGCTCCTCTTCTGCTCCCGGCCCGTCGTCGCCCAGGCCGAACAGGAAGCGGTGCTTCAGGTCCGAGAGCCGGGTCCGGGCCGCCTGCGCCCCCGGCTCGACGAGGACCCGCGCGGCTTCGAAGTCGTCGATCGGGTAGCGGTGCTCGAGGGGAACGTTGACCCGTTCGTACTGTCCCGGGCTCAGCAGCCGTCGCGCGACCTCGTGGGCGATGCGGGCCTGGGCGATCAGCATGTGCTCGTACAGCAGGGTCTTCCATCCCCAGACGCCCATGCGCCGGGCCCGGTCGTGCGGGATCCGCTCCGCCCGCTCGCCCGTCCCCACCGAGAGGATGCGGATCCGGTCGAGGGGCCGGTCGAAGTACCGGACGGCTTCCGCGAGACCGATGAGGATCGGGTTGTTGGCGAACAGCCCACCGTCCACGTGGCTGTCGTCGTCGATCACCCGGGAGCCGGGGAAGTAGATCGGCGCCGCGGACGAGGCCAGGGCGATGCGCCACGCCGGCTCGTCCCCGCCGCAGCGCATGTCCGGGGCGTGGTCGTCCTTCCAGATTCGCGGGTACGAGTTCGTCAGTTCGTAGCTCGCGACGCAGACCGCCGTCAGGACCTCGTTGATCCTCCTTTCGCCGAACACCTCGCGGAGCGCCCGGGCCAGGGAGGCACCGTCGTACTTCGGCCGGAGCAGCATCCCGAGCCGGCGGGGCCGCGAGAAGATCCGCTCCCCATGCGCCAGGAAGAGATCCAGGACGCGCTGCGCCGGCAGACCAAAGGCGAGGGCCAGGCCGATCGTCGCCCCGCTCGAGGTGCCGACGATCAGGTCGAACTGGTCGGCGATCCGGACCCGGAGGAGATCTTCGAGGGTCGCGAGGAACGAAGCGGTGAACAGACCCCGGGCGCCGCCGCCATCGAGGGCGAGCACCCGGAAGACCGCGTCCTGTTCGGGCTGTCGGGGGAGCATGGGACGTGCCGCACGGATGACATCGGTCCCCATCGAGCCGCGTTCCAGCCGGGTTGCGCGCCCCTGTCGCGGATCTGATCATGGAAGGCCCTGCAGTACGTCATCCAGCCGGCAGCTGCGCCCGGGGACGGCCAGTACGTGTCCGTTTCCGGCAGGGAAAACGAGGTGAGCGACCTCTGGATCCACGACACGGCGCGCGGCACCCGGACACGCCTCTCGGCGAGCACCATTCTCTACACCACCGCCTCCTGGTCGAAAGACGGGAAACGGGTCGTCTATTC
>JACQNT010000169.1 GCA_016202915.1 Acidobacteriota bacterium | reverse complement strand
GTGAGGGGGATGGGCGCCGTCTCCCTCTGGGGGAGGGCGGCGAGGTACACATCTGTGTCGAGAGCGTTTTCGTCATAGTCCGCCTCCGAGACGACGAACGCCACCCACCTCCCATCCGGGGAGATCTGCGGATCGGACACGTCGCGCAGGCGCAGGATGTCGTCCACGGTCCAGGGCTTCGGCCCCGACTCCGCGGCCGGGATGGCGGGCCGGGTGGCGGCCAGGAGGGATGCGAAAAGCGCGATGGCGGTGTAGGGGCGCGTCGCCGAGCCGGATTTCAGCATCGTAATCGGGCCTCCGGTGGATTGTGCCGGGCGGCGAGGGCTTTTTACGTCAAACGGCCGGTCCGGCGCAAGTGACTCCGCCAGGCCGCCGACGTTCATTGACCTTTCACGGCCCCGCCCGCATATTGCCGTGGTGAGCACGAGCGCGGCAGGGCGCAGACGGCTGGAAGCCGCCGAGCAGGAGATCCGGCTGGGCGCCGGCGGCATCGACCGCCTCATGGAGCGGATCGGCGAGGCGGCGCTCCTGGTCGATCTCTCCACCCGGGCGGTTCTGAAGGCGAACAGCCTGTTCCTGAAGCGCTCCGGCTACGGCCCGGAAGACATCGAAGCCCTCGACCTGCTGCGCCTGCATGATTTGAAGGATCTCGAGCGCATCCTCCAGGCGGCCAGCCAGCCCCGGGCGGAGAGGTCCGTCGTCCCTTCCGCTTCCTGCTGCGGCAAGGACGGGTCCCTCTGCACGGTCGATGTGGGCGTCGAGCCGCTCGGCGGAAGCGCGGGGGCCGTGGCGCTCCTGACCTACGGAGAGCAGAGCGGCGGAGCGCCGCAGGCCGGGCCGCCGCAGCGCGGCCGGGAGAGGCCTGTCCTGTGCGACTTCACCCGGAAGCTCGCGGCGGTGCGCGACCGGGAGAGCCTGGGCCGGGCCCTGGTCGAGGCCGCCGCGGGACTCATGGCGTCCGACAGGGCGTTCCTGCTGGGCCAGGGGGGAGGGGCCGGGGGGGCCGAGGTCCTCGCTTCCTGCGGGATCCCGGCCGGCGCCCTCGAGGTCGCCCGCCGCTGGCTGGCCGATCTGCTGGGCGTCGGCCTGCTGTCGGCGGAGCGGCCGCGCGTCGTCGCCGACATCGACCGCGAGGAGGGCCTCCGCGGCGGCCGCGATGAGCTGGCGGCCGCCGGGGTCCGGGCCTTCGTGGTGCTCCCCCTCGAGGATGAAGCGAGAGTCCTCGGCGCGTGGGTCCTGGCGTACCGGGACGCGCGCGCCGCGGGGGAGTGCGATCTCGAGCTGGGCCGCGTCTTCGCCGCCCATCTTTCGGGCGCTCTCGCGGGCGTGCAGGCCCTGGAGCGCACGCGCCGGGAGAAGAGCCACCACGAGGTCCTGACCCGCATCATCTCGTGGCTGCGCGGCCCCTTCGACCTCGAGGGGATCCTCCAGTCGCTCACGGGGGAGCTCTGCCGGACCCTGGGGGCGGACCGTTGCCTCGTCCTCGCGTCCGGGGAGTCCGACGCGGAGCCGGGCGCCACGCTCCGGGTGGAGGCCGAGCACTGCCGCGCCGGCGAGACGCCTCTCAGGGCGCTGGGGGCGATCCGGTTTTCCAGCACCGCCCTCGGGCAGGCCGTCCTGTACTCGAAGGAGCCGCTGGCCGTGGAGGACCTCAAAGTGCGTCCCGACCTCACGGAGGACCACGAGGAGCTGGTCCAGAGGCTGGATCTCCGCGGCCTGGTGATGGCGAAGATCATCTCCCGGCAAGAGTTCATCGGCCTGGTGGCGGTGGCCACCTCGGGCCGCCCCCGCCCGTGGAGCGCGGAGGAGATCGCCCTGGTTCAGGCGGTGGCCGACCACGTCGCGGTCACCCTGGCGACCGGCCGCCTGGCGCGCGCGAGCCAGGAGCGCGCCCAGCAGATCGAGCGGGAGAGACGGGAGTGGGAGAGGACCTTCGACGCGATTCCGGAGATGATCTCGATCCACGACGGCTACGGGAGGCTGCTGCGCGCGAACCTGGCGATGCAGGTCAGGCTCGGGGGCGATCCGCGCGCCTTCGTCGGCAGGGAGTGCGGCGAGATCCTGGAGGCCGTCATGGGGCGCTCGGGCGACTGCCCGCACGAGGCGGCGACGCGCGGCCGCCGGCCGATCGCCTGCGAGGTGGAGGGGGAGCGCGGCGCCTTCGCCCTGACCGCCATCCCCTGCTTCGACGCGGCCGGCAAGTGCCTCTACATCATCCACGTGTGCAAGGAGATCACCGAGGAGAAGACGATCCGCGAGCAGCTCCTGCAGACCGAGAAGATGGCCGCCGTCGGCAAGCTGGTGTCGGGAGTGGCGCACGAGCTGAACAACCCCCTCGCCGGCGTGATCGGGTTCGCCGAGATCCTGCTCGATCGGCCGGGGGACGCGCGGCTGAAGAAATCGCTCACCCGCATCCGCGAGGAAGCCGAGCGCGCCTCGCGCATCGTGCGCAACCTGCTCACCTTCGCCCGCAAGCACAAGCCCGAGAGCGTGATGGTGTCGGTGAACGCCGTCCTCGAAAAGACGCTGGAGCTGCGCGCCTACGATCTGAGGGTCAACAAGATCAAGGTGGTGGCCGACCTCGCGCCCAGTCTCCCGATGACCCTGGCGGATCCGAATCAGCTCCTCCAGGTCTTCATGAACATCATCACCAATGCCGAGCAGGCGATGCGGGAGGCGCGCGGCCGGGGGACGCTGAAGCTGTCCACCTCGAGCGCGGACGGCAACATCCGGATCGCCGTCCAGGACGAAGGGCCGGGGATCCAGCCCGGGAACCTCAAGAAGGTGTTCGATCCGTTCTTCACCACCAAGCCGGTCGGCAGGGGGACGGGGCTCGGCCTGTCGATCTGCCACGGGATCATCAAGGAGGTCGGCGGCACGATCTCCGTCTCCAGCTCCGTCGGCCAGGGGACGGTGTTCACCGTCGAACTTCCCGTGGTGTCCGGTCCTGAAAGGCGCGCAGAGGCCCGCCCGCCTTCCGACATCAAAGCCCCGCCGTCGCGCATCCTGGTCGTGGACGACGAGATTACCATCCGGGAGCTCATGCACGACGCCCTCGAGGACCGCGGCCACACCGTGGAGGTCGTCGACAGCGGTCTGGCCGCCCTGGAGGCCCTCAGGGAGAAGACGTACGACCTGATCGTCAGCGACCTCAAGATGCCCGAGATGGACGGCCAGGAACTGTTCGCCAGGCTGACGGCCGATTCCCCGCACCTGCTTCCCCGGCTCATCTTCACCTCCGGTGACACGATGTCCGCCGAGACTCGGTCGTTCCTGGACCGGGCCGGCCGCCCGTATCTTCTTAAGCCGTTCAAGATGCAGGACATGGTCGAGCTGGCGGACAAGATCCTTCTGGCCGCGAGCCGGCCCGACGAGGGCCCGACTCCGATCCCGGACCCCGGGGACAACCGCCCGGCCGCCTGAAGCATCGCCGGTCCGGGCGTACCTCAGCCCGGCCGCGCCTTGCCCGCACGGACGCGTTGGACGATGATCCGGCCCATGAGATTCGCCGCGCCCCGGGCGGTCCTGTTCGACTTCGACGGGGTCCTGGTGGACAGCGAGGCGTACCACTGGCGCGCCTTCCGGGATACTCTGGCGCCGTTCGGCATCTCCCTCTCCCGCGCTCTCTACGACCGGCGCTACCTGGTGTACGACGACCGCGCGGCCCTCCTGGCCATGCTGGGGGACGCGGGATGCGCGACCACGGGGCGGGCCGGGGTGGTGCGGACGGCGCCGGCGCGCGGGGCCGTGGGACGTCGCCTGCCGCCGGAACTCGGCCGCCGGATCGATGTCCTGGTGCTCCGCAAGCGCGCCGCCTTCCGCCGTCTGTGCGGGAAGCGGCTGCGCGTCGGTCGCGCCGCGGCCCGCCTGGTGCGCGCCCTCGCCCGGCGCCTCCCCCTCGCC
>JACQNT010000021.1 GCA_016202915.1 Acidobacteriota bacterium | reverse complement strand
GGGCCAGGAGGAACCGGTAACTCTCGTAGTGGTGCCCTCCGAAGAGCGCCAGCCCCTCCCTGACGAGCTGCCTGTGCTGCTCGGTGTGGGCGTCGCCCATCTCCAGGGCGGCGGCGGAGTCGGCGGCGATCACAAGGAAATGCGCGGGCGACCCCGCGGGCGACAGGTCGATGATCCTGAGGAACTCGCCCGCCATGAGAGGCGAGTCAACGAGCGTCTCCAGCGAGACCGTCCTGAACTCCGCCACGTCCCCCGCCTCCCGGCGCGGCGGGAGGGCGGTGCCGTACCTCCAGCCGGAAGGAAGCTGGATGCTGGCGTCGTACGTCAGATCGCTCGACTTCGCTCCGCGAGGGTAGAGGAGGACGTGGTTCCAACTGACCACGGCGAGCCGGGCGCTCGCGGAGGAGGCCGAGGAGAAGCGCTCCGACCCTTCCGTCGCGGCGGGGACGAGGTAGTCGAGCGTCGCCTCCAGGATCGCCGCTCCCGCCGGCACCTCGAGGTGGAACGCGTACATCTCCGCCTGATCCCGGCGCCACGGGACCTCCCGGCCGCCGGCCATGAATCGCAGCCCGGCCAGGTTCGTGATCGGCCCGCTCGGGCCGTGCTCCCCGGGGATCCACTTGGGATAAAGCAGCGTCAGCGGCCCGGGTTTCACCGGAAACGTCAGCCGTGCGTGCAGGATGCGGCGTGGCGCCTCGCGGGCGTCCACGGCGATGGTGATGGGAGCCGTCGCCGCCTCGAGGCGCACGGCGGCGGCGAGGGCGACGAGCACGGCGGCGGCCTTCAAGGTCGTCGGGCAGCGATGCGGCATGGCAGTCCTCCTGTGGTCAGGGCAACTCCCGCGGGGCCAGATTCTAGGAGCCTGTCCGGGAAATCGCAACGGCCGCGTTCGGGGCGCCGCGGGGCCGGACGCGAGGCCCCAGGCCGCCCGACCCCCTCGGGCGCATGCCGATTGCGGCCGCATGCGCACGGCCATTGCAATTTGCCGGACAGGCTCCTGATAGAATCCGTCTTCCCGATACACGTCGAGACGCATCCTGATGATCGGCAAGACCCTCTCCCACTTCCGCATCGTCGCTAAGCTCGGCGAAGGAGGGATGGGCGTCGTCTATCGAGCCGAGGACGAGCGATTACGCCGCCCGGTCGCGTTGAAAGTCCTTCCGCCCGGCCTGGTGGGTAGCGAGGAGCGCCGGCGGCGCTTTTTGCGTGAGGCCCGTGCCGCGGCGACAGTCACCCACCCCAACCTCGCCGTCGTGCATAAGATCGACGAGGCGGAGGGCATGGTCTTCATCGCCCAACTCTTCCTGGGGTGAGCATACGAAGCGAAGGGGATGCACGGAGAGGCCATTCTCGAGTTTCAGAAGGCCAGGGAGCTGTGCGGCGGGAGCGCGGAAACCGTGGCCGCGCTTCGGCGTTCCTCGTTGCGGGGATCTACGCCGCCCTCGGTGATCGGGAGCGCACGTTCACTTGGCTTGAGAAGGCCTACGAGGAACGTTCCGGGTGGCTTGTCCTTCTCAAGATGGCCCCCCAGTTCGATGACCTGCGCTCCGACCCCCGCTTCGAGGACCTCCTGCGGCGCATCGGGTTTCCGCCCGCCTGAACGCGGGGGATCCCCTCCTACGGCACGATGTCGAGCAGTTCCACCTCGAACACCAGGGTGGCTCCGGGCCTGATGCGCGGGGGCGCGCCGCGGTCGCCGTAGGCGAGTTCGGGAGGGCAGACCAGCCGGGCCTTCCCGCCGACCTTCATCATCTGGACCCCCTGGGTCCAGCAGGGGATGACCTGGTTGAGCGGGAAGACGACCGGCTCGCCGCGATCGATCGAGCTGTCGAACACCGTCCCGTCGATGAGCGTCCCCTTGTAGTGGACCTTCACCTTCTCGGTGGCTTTCGGAGCCGCCCCCGTGCCGGGCGCGATCTCCTGGATGACGAACCCGGCCGGCGTCCTGACCGCCCCCTTCTCAGCCGCCGCCTTCACCAGGAAAGCGGCGCCCGTCTGCTTCTCGGATGCCGCCCCGGCGCTGGCGCGCGACTGGGCCAGTGTCTGGAGCTTCGGGCCGTAGACCGCCAGGTCCACCTTTTTCTCCCGCCCCAGGACCCCGTCGCTGAGGCCGGCCTTGACGATCTCGAGATCGGTCTCCGTCAGGTTGAAGGTCGCGAGGTTCTCGCTGACGACCACTCCCAGGGCGTACAGGATCTTCTGGTCGTCCGTCTTCAGCTCCGGCCCCGAGGCCCGTGTCTTGGCGCACGAGACGAAGGCGAAAGAGGCGAGGAGCGCCAGGCCGAGGGCCTTCTTCATCGATCTACCTCCATGTTCGAGTTGGGCGGCGAGAATAGTGGAACCCCTTCCGCAAGTCAACGAAGAGTATCAACCAGGAGACGGTGAGTTCCAGGAGGCGCAGTTGACACCCTCGGGACCATCCCGCATACTTTCCGGCCGGTCCCATCTCGGAGCGAGTCCAGGCGCCGCGGATGGCGCGGGCGCCTGGCCAGTGTCGCTGACCCATGTCCCCTGAAGCCGGCCAGATGCTGTCGCATTACCGCCTGATCGATGAGATCGGCCGGGGCGGAATGGGGGTGGTCTACAGGGCGCTGGACACGAGCCTTGATCGGCACGTCGCGGTCAAGGTCCTGCCGCCCGAGGTGACGGCGGATACCGATCGTCTGGAGCGGTTCCGTCGGGAGGCGAAGGCGATCGCGGCCCTCAACCATCCCGGCATCGTCACGATCCATTCGGTCGAGGAGAGCGGCGGAGTCCACTTCCTGACCATGGAGCTCGTCCAGGGGAGGACTCTGGACACGGTTATCCCCCCTGCGGGGCTGCCGCTGGCGAGGTTCTTCGAGGTCGCCGTGCAGCTCGCCGATGCCGTGAGCGCCGCCCACGAGCGCGGGGTCGTTCATCGCGATCTCAAGCCGGCGAACGTCATGGTGATTGAGGGCGCCGCTGTCAAGGTGCTCGATTTCGGCCTGGCCAAGCTCCGCAAGGCCGAGGCTCTGTCCGACGAGAGCACCGAGCCGACCAGGACAGTGACCCAGGAGGGCCGCCTCCTGGGCACCGTCCCCTACATGTCCCCGGAGCAGATCCAGGGCAGACCGGCTGACCATCGGTCCGACCTCTTCGCGCTGGGCATCATCCTCTACGAGATGGCGACAGGGAAGCGCCCCTTCCGGGGAGAGAGCCCTGCCGACGTGGCCTCCTCCATCCTGAGGGACACGCCTGCCGGCGTGACCGATCTCAGGGCGGGTCTGCCCGCCCATCTGGGGCAGGTCATCCGGCGCTGCCTGGAGAAAGACCCGGCCCGGCGTTACCAGACCGCCGTCGCCGTGCGCAATGAGCTCGAGGATCTCCAGAGTACGATCGCCTCAGGCGCGGCGCCCGCCGTCCCTTCCAGAAAAAGGCGGAAGGCTGTCGTCGCCGCCGGGGCGGCCGCGGCGCTTCTGATCTCCGTCTTCGGCTACGTCCTCTGGCAGAGGTCCGGGGGACATGCGCCTCCCGCATCCGGGGGGCCGGGACCCGAGGCGGCGGCCTCCATCGCCATCCTGCCGTTCGAGAACATGAGCGCGGACAAGGAAAACGAGTATTTCAGCGACGGGATCACCGAGGAGCTGATCAACGCCCTCGTCAAGGTCCAGGGCCTGAAGGTGCCGGCGCGGACCTCCGTCTTCGCGCTGAAGGGGAAGGACCTGAGCATCCAGGAGATCGGGAGAACGCTGGGGGTCGGCACCGTCCTCGAGGGGAGCGTGCGGAAGTCGGGTGACAGGATCCGGATCACGGCGCAGCTCATCAACGTGGCCGACGGCTACCACCTCTGGTCGGAGCGCTACGACCGCGAGATGAAGGACGTCTTCGCCGTCCAGGACGAGATCTCCCAGAACATCGTCCGGGCCCTGCGGGTCACCCTCAGTCCGAGGGAGGAGCGCGCCATCCGGGGGACGCCCACCAGCGACACGCAGGCGTACGACTACTACCTCCGGGGCCGGAGGGTTTTCCACTTATCCGGGAGGAGGAACTGGGGAACCGCGAGGGAGATGTTCTCCCGGGCGATCGCGATCGACCCGGGGTACGCCCTCGCCTACGCCGGGATCGCCGACACCTCCGCGTTCCTGTACATGTACGCCGAGAGCACCGATGAAAACCTGGAGCGGTCCAGGAGCGCCAGCCAGAAGGCCCTGGAACTCGCTCCAGACCTGGCGGAGGCGCATGCCTCCCGGGGCCTCGCGCTGTCGCTGACCAGGCAATACGAGGAGGCCGACCGGGAGTTCGAGACCGCCATCCGCCTCGATCCGAAGCTCTTCGAGGCTTACTACTTTTACGCCCGCGACTGCTGGGTGCAGGGGAAGCACGACAAGGCCGCCCCCCTCTTCGAGAAGGCGTTCGAGGTGCGCCCGGAGGACTACCAGGCGCCGATCCTCCTGGCGGGGGTCTACGTCAGCCTGGGACGCCCGGTGGACGCGCAAGCCAGCATGAGAAGAGCGCTGTCGATCATCCAGGCTCGTCTGGAGACGCACCCGGAGGACGTCAGGGCGCTCTACCTCGGGGCAGGGGCCCTGGTCGGCACGGGACAGGTCGAGCAGGGTCTCGAGTGGGCCGATCGCGCCCTGGCGATCGAACCGAAGGAGAGCGGCCTCCTGTACAACGTCGCCTGCGTCTATTCCACGGCCGGGAGGACGGAGGAGGCGATCGGCCTCCTGGAACGGGCCATCGAGGCCGGCTTCGCCCAGAAGGAGTGGATCGAGAACGACAGCGATCTCGATTCTTTGCGGGACCATCCGCGCTTCAAGGCTCTCCTGAGGAAGATGCGGGCCGCCCGGCCGGCCGGCCCATCGTAGCCATCCCCACGGCCCGCCGGATCCCCGCGGGGCGCGGGCCCGCTGCTACCCGTTGAACCTGTAGCCGACGCGGTGCACGGTGATGATGAAGCGGGGATCGGAGGGGTTGTCCTCGATCAGGCGCCGCAGCCTGGCGATGTGCGTGTCCACGGTGCGGGTCACCGGGATCCTGTCGTAGCCCCACACCGCGTCGAGGAGCTGCTCGCGGGGCAGCGCCGGCTCGCTGTTTTTCAGGACTCCTTGACGGCGGCGATCAGGTCCTGGATCGCCTTGCGCCCGTCCTGGAAGAGCATGAGGGCGTTGTCGGCGGCGAACAGCGGGTTGGGGATCCCGGCGAACCCGGGGCCGAGGCTGCGCTTGATGACGACGACCGTGCGGGCCTTGTCCACGTCCAGGATCGGCATGCCGGCGATGGGGCACGCCGGGTCGGTGCGCGCGAGGGGGTTGACCACGTCGTTGGCGCCGATCACCAGGACGACGTCGGTCTGCGGGAAGCTCGGATTGATGACATCCATCTCCTTGAGCTTGTCGTAAGGCACGTCGGCCTCCGCCAGGAGGACGTTCATGTGGCCCGGCATGCGGCCGGCGACCGGGTGGATGGCGAACTCCACCTCCGCTCCTTTCGACTCGATGAGGTTGGCCAGCGAGCGCACCGCGTGCTGGGCCTGCGCCACCGCCATCCCGTATCCCGGGACGATGACGACCCTCCGCGCGCCGCTCAGGAGCATCGCCACCTCCTCGGGGGAGGTGGCCTTGACCTTCCCGGCGTAGACCTCGTCCTCCGAGGCGGCCCCCGAGGCGGGCCCCAGGACGCCGAACAGGACGTTCGTCAGGGAGCGGTTCATCGCCTTGCACATGATCCGGCTCAGGATGATCCCCGAGGCCCCGACCAGGGCGCCGGCGATGATCAGGACGGTGTTGGAGAGGACGAACCCCGACGTCGCCCCGGCGATCCCGGAGTAGGAGTTGAGAAGGGAGATGACCACCGGCATGTCGGCGCCGCCGATCGGGATCACCAGCAGGACGCCCAGCACCGATGCGACGGCGACCAGGCTGCAGTAGGCCGCCGCCGACGTCGGCTCCGCGACCACCCAGGCGCAGCAGAGGAGAGACGCCAGGCCGAGGAGCGCGTTCAGCGCCTTCTGGCCGCCGAACAGCACCTGCCTGCCGCTGACGAGAAACTCCTGGAGCTTGGCGAAGGCGACCAAGCTGCCCCAGAAGGTCACCGCCCCCACCAGGCCGGTCGCCGCGGTGGCGACGCTCGATTGCAGGTCCGGCGAGGCGGTCTGCGCCAGCGCCGCCCCGGCCACCAGAGTCGACGCTCCGCCCCCGAAGCCGTTGAGCAAGGCGACCATCTGCGGCATGGCGGTCATCCGGATCTTGTAGGCGAGGAGCGCCCCGGCCAGTGAGCCGACCAGAACGCCCGCGACGATGACCCCGAAGTCCAACCCGCGCGCCAGGAGGGTCACCACGGCGGCGATGAGCATCCCCAGTGCCCCGAGGAGGTTCCCCCGCACGGCGGTGCGCGGATGCGCCAGGCCCATGATCCCGAGGATGAACAGGCAGGCGGCTAGAAGGTAGGCCAGATCGATCCAGACCGGGTTGACGTGGAAGGAGGTCTCCAAGGTCAGTCCTTCCTGCGGAACATTCCGAGCATGCGGTCGGTGACCAGGAAGCCACCAACGACGTTGATCATGGCGAAGGCGACGGCGACGAACGCCGCGATCTTCGTCAGGACGCCGCTCGATGAGGTCGCCACGAGAATTGCGCCGATGATCGTGATCCCGGAGATGGCGTTCGATCCCGACATCAGCGGCGTGTGGAGGGTCGGCGGGACCTTGGTGATGACCTCGAAGCCGACGAAGACCGCCAGCACGAAGATGGTGAGGAGCAGCATCAGGGTCACGGCTTCTCCCTCCTGCCGGTCGCCTGCGCGAGCCCGAGGGCTTCGCGCATGCCGGGATGGACCACGTCTCCCTCCCGCGCCACCAGCGTCTCGCGCGTGATCTCGTCCTGCAGATCGATTCTGACGGCGCCGTCCCGGGCCAGGTGGACGAGGAGATTGGCGACGTTCCGGGCGTACAGCTGGCTGGCGTCGAAGGGGACGGTCGCTGGCAGGTTCGTCGGACCCAGGATGGTGACCCCGTGCTCCACCACCGTCTGGTCCGGGCTGGTCAGCTCGCAGTTCCCTCCCCTCTCGGCCGCCAGGTCCACGATGACGGAGCCGGGGTGCATCGCGCGGACCATCTCGCGGGTGATCAGGACGGGGGCCTTCCTGCCGGGGAGCGCCGCCGTCGAGATGACCGCATTGCTCCGCGCCGTCACGGCGGACATCAGCTGGCGCTCGCGGCGGTAGAACTCCTCTCCCATCTCCCGGGCGTAGCCCCCGGCCCCCTCGGCGCCGGCCGCCTCGAGGGGCATCTCCACGAACTTCGCTCCCAGGCTCATCACCTGCTCCTTGACGGCCGGGCGGACGTCGTACGCCTCCACCACGGCGCCCAGGCGGCGCGAGGTCGCGATCGCCTGCAGCCCCGCCACGCCGGCCCCGATCACGAGGACGCGCGCCGGCGTCACGGTCCCCGCC
>JACQNT010000172.1 GCA_016202915.1 Acidobacteriota bacterium | reverse complement strand
GCCAGGCGGCGGGGAGGACCCACTGGCCGAGGGCCAGGGTCGCGACGCCTACGAGCACGCTGGCGATGGCCCCTTCCCGCGTCGCCCACGGCCAGAAGAGGGCGCCCAGGTAGGCGGGGGCGAGTTGCAGCGTGCCGGCAAAGGAGAGGAGGGAGAGCTGGATGATGAGGGGGACGGGGCGCAGGGCGATGAGGAAGGCCCCGAGCATGCAGGCCGCCATAGCGACGCGGGCCACCCGCAGGAGGCGCGCCTCGTCCCACTCCCCCGTCAGGGGGGCATAGCCGTCCTTGGCCAGGAGGGAGCCGAGGACGAGGACCTGGGAGTCCACCGTGGACATGGCGGCGGCCACGACTGCGCAGACCACCAGGCCGGCCAGGGGAGGGGCCAGGGTCCGGCTCACGATGGTGGAGAGGATGAGGTCGCCCGAGGCGAGGCCCGGGAAGAGGGCCGCGCCGCCTAGTCCCAGCAGCAGGGCCGGGACGACGATCAGGGTAGCGAAGGTGGCGCTGGCCACGGTCATCCGCCGCAGCGTCCCCTCGGAGCGCGCCACGAAGAAGCGGACGGCAAGCTGGGGCTGGGTGAGAGGCATCCCCACGATGAGGATGAAGAGCGAGATCAACGTGGCGTGGGTGAAGTAACCGCGGGGGCCGGGGATGGAGAAGAGGGCGGGCTGGCGCTCCGCCACCGCCTGGAAAAGGGCGCCGACGCTGCCCCACTCCCGGGCCACGAAGAGGGCGGCCGTCAGGTAGAAGACCAGGAAGAAGAGGCTCCCCTGCAAGGCGTCGGTCCAGGCCACGGCCCGCATCCCGCCGAGCTCCGAGTAGAGGACCGTGACGGCCAGGAGGAGGACCGTCCCCCAGAGGTAGGGGATGGTGCCGGCCGTGGCCCCCTCCAGGAGGCGCCCCACCCCGATCATCTGGATGGCTAGGTAGGGGAGGAGGAAGAGGACGCTCACGGCCACGGCGAGGAGCCCCAGCGCCGCACTCTGATAGTGGACGGCCAGCAGCTCCACGGGGGTGACCAGGTTCCGCTCCCGGCTGAGGCGCCACAGCCGCCGCCCGATGACGTAGAAGAGAACCCCCATGAAGGTGTCGGCGAAGGCGATGAAGGGCCAGCTCCCGATCCCGTGGGTTTAGAAGAACCCCGGGAGGCCCACCAGGGTGAAGGCGGAGAAGAGGGTGGCGCTCCAGGTGAGGAACCCCACGACGGGGCCGAGGGTCCTGCCGGCCACGAAGAACTCCGCCAGCCCGGGGCCCTGGGACTTCCACCCCCGGTACCCCAGGTACAGGACGGCGAGGAGGTAGGCCAGGAGCTCGAGGAGGATGATGGCGGTGCCGCTCACGATCCCCCCTCCCGCCAGAAGGTGGCGACGAACAGGTAGAGGCTGAGGAGGAGTGCCAGCGTGAGGAGGAGCCACCAGAAGAGGGTGAAGGGGAGGCCGAGGATGAACGGGGTGTGCCGCCCGGGCCGGGCGATCCACGGGGAGTAGGTCAGGGCGACCAGGAGGAGGAACCAGCCCGCCCAGAGCCAGCCGGCTATTCCCCCCCCGTGTTTACGCATCGCGATCCCCTCGGGCGCCCGGAGGGTCAGACCGGGATTGCTGAAATGAACGCATTTCCGCCCCCTCCCCTTGCGGACGGAAGCCCTTCGCGTGGAGCCGCTGGGACCCCCCTCCTGAGTGTTTGATTTCCATAAACATACATACCCCGGGAGCCTTCGCCCATCAAATCGAAAATCCGGGCTACAAGTTTTTCGCCCGCGAGCCGATCCGTGCTCATCGGCAAGATCGCGCTCCGAGACTGGCCGCTTGCCCTTTGCGGTTGAAAGGGCGCCGAGCCCTGTCGTAGGGTGGCCGCGTATTTCTCCCGGCTTCTGCCGTACCGGGGATCCGGGGCGCCGGAAGGGGTGAGGCGGCTCCCGGTTCGACGACATGACGAAGGTTGCCGGCCTCGTGAACTACGGCTTCTAGTCTCGGTCCGGTTTCGTTCCGTCGTTCTCCGGGGGCCCGGGGGTTCCCCCCCGGGCCTTCGTCTTTCCGCTCCGCCCGGCGCGCGTCTCGGTTGCTGACCTCATTCGCGGTAGATTTCCTTGCGGTGCCGGACACGGTAGAGAGCAACTTCCTGCTCGATGATGTCGTAGCCCGATACGGCCAGATCTCAAGGCGCCATTGACCGATGCCCTTCCCCTTGAGCTTCTTGATCTTGGGTGGCGGGCCGAGGGGGTTCGTCTCGAGACGCTTGATCGCTCCGAGGATCTTGTCTTGAAT
>JACQNT010000168.1 GCA_016202915.1 Acidobacteriota bacterium | reverse complement strand
TCGCGGATGTCCCGCGGCAGCGGCGGCAGGAGGCCGAAGGCGATGTTCGTCGGCTGGTAGTTCTCCGCCTCGGCCGACGAGATGTAGCGGGAGAGGGCGCCCAGGGCCGTCGTGGCGGGGAAGATCAGCGGCGGTGCCTCTTCCAGCAGGCGTGCCGCGTTGATCCCCGCGATCAGCCCCGAGGCCGCCGATTCAAGATACCCCTCCACGCCCGAGATCTGGCCGGCGAAGAAGAGATCGCGGCGGCGGCGTGCCTGGAACGTCGGCAGGAGGATGGCCGGGGCGTTGATGTACGAGTTGCGGTGCACCTGCCCGAGGCGCGGGAACTCGGCCCGCTCCAGCCCCGGGATCAGGCGGAAGATCCGGACCTGCTCGCCGAACTTTAGATGATTTTGGAAGCCGACCATCGAGTAGAAATCGGCGGCCAGGGTGTCCTGGCGGAGCTGCACCACGGCGAACGGCTGCCTCCCGGTGCGCGGATCGAGCAGGCCGACCGGCTTCATCGGGCCGAACAGCAGCGTCCCGCGGCCGCGCCGCGCCATCTCCTCGATCGGCAGGCACCCCTCGAAATAACGGATGCCGCGTTCGTACTCGGGCGTCGGCGCCTCGGCGGCGCCGAGGATCTCCCGGTAGAACCGGTCGTACTCCTCTTCGGTCAGCGGGCAGTTGAGGTAGTCGTCCCCTCCCTTGCCGTAGCGCGAGGCCAGGAAGACCCGGTCGCGGTCGATCGTGTCGGCCTCGACGATCGGCGAGATGGCGTCGAAAAAGTACAGGTGGTCCCGGCCCGTGAAGGCGGCGATCGACGCGGCGATGGCGTCCGAGGCGAGCGGCCCCGTCGCCAGGATGCAAGGCCCCTCGTCCGGGATCGATCGGACCTCCTCGCGGATGATCCGGACGTTCGGCAGGGCGCCGATGGCCTCCGTGATCCCGGCGGCGAAGCGGTCGCGGTCCACCGCCAGCGCCCCGCCCGCCGGCACCTTCTCCCTGTCGGCGATCCGGATCACCAGGGAGTCGCAGCGCCGCATCTCCTCCTTGAGGAGGCCGGAGGCGGTGTCGAGCAGGTTCGACTTCAGCGAGTTGGAGCAGACCAGCTCCGCCAGGTCGGCGGTGCGGTGAACCGGGGTGCCGCGCGCCGGCCGCATCTCGTACAGATCGACGCGCCTGCCCCGCCGCGCCGCCTGCCAGGCGGCTTCGCTGCCGGCCAGCCCGCCGCCGACGATGAGGATGCGATCATGCGCCATGCGCCTTTTCCCCTGCGTGGGACGTCGGATCGACCCGCGCCGCGCCGCGCGACGGCGCGGCGCGATGAGAGGCGGCGGTGCGGGATTCGACGGAAAACGCGGAAATTATAGCACGCGGCCCGGAGCCGCCGAAGCGCGGGATCTGCTTCGCTTGACAGGCCGTCGGGCGCGGTGGTATTGTTCCGCTCATCTGAAACTTCTGAAGGCCAGATGTCTGCGCGCGGAAGCGCCCTCCATGCGCTCCCGCCGTCAATGCCCGCAGGGCAAGGAGGCGACCATGGCGGAGATTCACCTGGTGTTCCCGGTGGGAGGGGACCCGATCGCCATCAACGACACCAAACCGGTCCTGGATGGGGAATTCATCACCTGGCACATCCACACCCCGGCGAGGAGCAACCCCCCGACACCGAATCCGGTGACGAAGGTCAAGATCGGGTTCCAGGATGCGGACGCCTTGTTCTTTCCGACCGCGACAGGGCTCAAGAACGAACTGCCGAAGCCGCTGGAGAAGGGGCGCGCGATCTGGGGCGTAGCCCCGCAGCCCCAGAGCCAGGGAAGGCGTAGGTGGAAGTACACGGTCTGGGCCTACGATGCCAAGGGCGATGATGTCGGGCTGCTGGATCCCACGATCATCAGCGACAAGCCGTAGGTCGCGACCGGGGCGGATCGACGGCGGGAGGCTGCCTAGCTCGCGAGTTCGAGGATCCGGCGGTATCGCGGATGTCCATGGAGGGGGGCGAGGTCCGGCTCGATCTCGATCTGGGCCTTGCTGTACCCAAGTTTGACGGCCCTCTCCAGCCAGTCCAGCGCCTCGTCGGGGCGGCCGAGCAGACTGCGAATGACTGCGTTCGAGAAGACGAACTCCGCGTTTTCGGGCTGCATCGCTGCCGCCCGGCCTCCCTCCTCGAGGGCGCAGGTCTCCTCCCCGGCCTTCGCGCAGTAGAGACCGAGCCGCTCGCGGGCCCGAGGGCTTTCCGGACTGGCGGTCACCCTCTCGCGGGCCAGGTGGACCGCCCGGATGTAAGCCTCGCGTGCCGCTCTGTCCCGGAGCATCTTGAGGGCGTCGCCCAGGTTCCCCCAGTGGATCGCCTGCCTCGGCTCGAGGGCGGTCGCCCGCCTGTAGTTCTCCGCCGCCTTGTCATACTTCCCCAGGGTGTAATACGCCGTACCGACGTTCGAGCGGGCGCTGGCGCGGTCCTCGATCTCGATGGAGCGCAGGAAAGCGGGGACCGCTTCCTTGACGCGGCCCGTTCTCATGAGGGCCGCCCCCAGATTGTTCCAGGCTATGGTGCTGTCAGGCTTCAAGTCGATCGCCCTTCTATAGGTGGCGATCGCCTCGTCGTTCTCCGCGAAGTGGTCGAAGAGGCTGCCCAGGAAGATCTGATACCGGGCGCTGTCGGGCCGCAGTCGTATCGCCGTCTGCAGGGCCCGGAGGCCGGCCGAGTAGTCACCCAGCTCCTGATAGGCGCTGCCGAGGTTGGCCCAGGCGGCGTCGAAGTCGGGCCTGCTGCGCACGGCCCGCTCGAGCTCCGCCCTGGCTTCCTCGAACTTCCCGTCGGCGATCAGGCCGACCCCCCGGGCGTTGTGCGCCTCCGGAAGCGCGGGGGCGACACGGAGGGCCTCCTCGACCGCCCGGACCGCCTCCTCCCGGGAGGAGGCCTCTCCCGTCCGCACGTACCTCCTCCAGTACGCCTCCCCGAGGCCCGCCCAGCCGAGAGCGAAACGGGGGTCGGCGGTGATCGACCGGTGGAGCATCTGGATGGCGTCGTCGAGACCATGCACCGTCTCCGCTTCCTCCCTCAGGTAGTGCTGGGCCCTCTGGTAGTAGACGAAGGCCGGCGAGGCAGGGGAGGGTTCGGGGAGCGCGCGCTCCGTGCCGCGCGGCCAGAGCCACAGGGATCCGAGCGCCGCGACCAGGAGGAGGAGCGGAGCGACGAGCCACATCGCGGACGGCGGCGCCCCCCGAAGGAACCGCCGAACCGGGCGTGGAAGGGACCGCATTCGAGGCGATCCTCTCAGGTCCCGCAGCGCTTCCACCACGGCGCCGGCCGACTGGTAGCGCTGCGCCCTGTCGTCCGCCAGGAGCGTCCCCAGAACCGTCGCGACCGGCTTGCGGATTCCCGGCCCCACGTCGGCGCGGATCGATCGTTCCGAAGCGGGCCGTTGACCTGTCAACATCTCCCTCAGGATCAAGCCCAGGGCATAAAGGTCGGCGCGGAGGTCTACCGTCTCCCGCCGCCTCTGCTCCGGAGCCATGTAGCCGGGCGTCCCCGCCGGCGCGCCGCCCGGCATGACCTCTTCCGAGCCTCGCTCCACGGCGAGACCGAAGTCCATCACGAAGATCTCTCCGCGGTCGTCGATCATCACGTTTTCGGGCTTCAGGTCCCGGTGGATGATCCCCTTCGTATGGGTCACGCCGAGCGCCCCGGCGATCTTCTCGGCGATCTCCAGCGCCCTGTCCTCCTCGAGCACCCTGGCCTGGTGGAGAAGCTGCCGGAGGGTCTCCCCTTCGATCCACTCCATGGAGAGGTAGAGGATCCCGTGGCTCTCGCCGAGGTCGTGGACCCTGCAGACGTTCGGATGAGCGATCTGGCGGGTCAGTCGGACCTCGTTCTTGAAGCGCTCCACGAAGGCGGGAGAGCGCGCCAGCCAGGGCTGGATCAGCTTGAGCGCCACCGGCTGCTCCAGGGCGGTGTCGATCGCCTTGTAGACGATCCCCATCCCCCCTTGACCGGTCTTCTCGACGATGGTGTAGCGGCCGGCGAAACCGTCTCCCGGGAGCAGCCTCAGCTCGACGGGAGGAGGAACCGCGTCGGTCCCCGCGGTCGGCATCTCCGAAGTAACCTGAAGCCTGGCGCCGCAGCGAGGACAGGCAGCACCCTGGGGTGAGACCGAAGCGGAGCAGTTCGGACAGCGCATGGCGTTCGCGAATGAGGGATCCGCGCGATCCGGGTCCCTCTCTCTGATGCAAGAGAGCGTCGTGCGGTGAGGATACCACACCGCGCGCCGACGGGTCGCGACACCGGGGGCTGCCGGAGGGTGCCGTCGCAGGTAGAATGCCCCATCCTTGTGGAGCGCGAGTGAGGAGGGACGTCATGCCGGACCTCATCGTGGTGGGGGGCGGGATAGGCGGCGCGGCCGCGGCGCTGCGCGCGGGGCAGTACCACCTTCCCACCGTCTGGGTCCTGGGCGACCGCGAGACGCACCGGGCCAGCCGCGCCGCCTACGTGCGCAACATCGACAACATGCTCGGCGTCCACCCGGGGATCGTCCAGGAAAAGATCGGGACCGTCCTGCGGGAGGCGCACGGCGCCGCGGCCGAGGCGGTCGCCGCGGCGCACCTGCACATCTCGACCGCCGACCTGGTGGCGAACGCCCGGGCCCGCATCGCGGCCGACTTCGTGGAGCACGTCCGCTTCGTGGAGGAGCGGGCCGCGGAGGCGGTCAGTGCCGGGGATGGCTTCCGAGTGCGCCTCGGCTCGGGCGCCCTGTTCGAGGCGCCCTTCCTCATCCTGGCGACGGGCGTCATGGACCGGCAGCCGGTCGTCCACAGGTCGAAGGGCGGACGCGACCTCTCCGGCATCCACTGGGTCTATCCCTACGCGAACCAGGAGACGTTCCTCTACTGCATCCGCTGCGAGGGGCACTTGACGGCCGGGCGGCGCGTCGCGGTGCTCGGTGCCGGCGACGGCGCCGCGGAGGTCGCCCTGATGCTGCGCGAGCGCTACGGGTCGGAGGTCCAGTTGCTGACGGCGGGGGATCCGGCGCGCTGGAGCGCGGAGCGGGCGCGTCTCCTCGACCTCGAGGGCGTGAAGGTGCTCGAGGGGCGGCTCGTGGACATCCACGGCGAGAGGCAGGGGACGGCCCTGCACGGCTTCACCCTGGAGGGCGGGGCGCGGGTGGAGGTCGATCTCGCCTTCGTCGCCATGGGCCTCTTCCGGGTGTACAACGACCTGGCCCGGGCGCTCGGCGCGGCCCTGGAGGAGAGCGAGGGGCCCCCGGAGCGCCGTCACGTCCTCGTCGATCGGCGGGGCGAGACGAGCGTGGCGAACCTGTTCGCGGTGGGAGACATGGCGCGCCGCCGCGACGAGGGGATCATGAAGCAGGTGTACACGGCCCAGGAGTACGCCGTCCGGGCCGTCGATGCGATCGACGCCCGCCGCCGCAAGGACCGCCGCGCCGCGCTCCTGTCCGGGACCTGATCGCGGAGCCCCGTGTGCGTCCTGGCGGCTCAGCGGGGCGGGGCCGCCCCGGCGAGCGACCGGTAGAGGTCGAGCACCTGCTCGGTCATCCTCTCGT
>JACQNT010000186.1 GCA_016202915.1 Acidobacteriota bacterium | reverse complement strand
TCGCGCCGGTCGGGGAACGGCCGGGAGAGGGACGCCGATCCACGCACGCCGAACCGCCACGGCTGACGCGACCAGGCGCCGGCGTACTCGACGCCGATGCGTGGCCCGCGGACGATCAGCCGCCCGGGGACTCGTTGACCGCGCTCGATGTAGAGGGGCCCCGGGTCGCAGAGATCGACGCGGTTCAGCGACAGGTCGATCCGGAAGGCGCGCGTGAGCTTCCCCGGGCCGCTGGCGATCTGGCGCGGCCGGGCGCGGACGCGCCCGGCCCGATCGCACCCCGCGAGAGGCTCGACGGCGCGGATCAGGACCGCGGCCGGGTAGCCGACCGGCCCGGTGACGACGTTCAGGCAGCAGTGCATGCCGTAGACCAGGTAGATGTAGGCATGTCCCGCCTCGCCGAACATCGGCTCCGTCCGCTTCGTGAACCCCTTCGAGGCATGACAGGCCAGGTCGCTCTCCCCGTCGTAGGCCTCCACCTCGACGATGCGCCCCGCGAGACGGAGCGTGGCGCCCTTTCCGTCGCGCACCTCCCGGACGAGGGTCATCCCCAGGAGATCGCGGGCGACCTCGAGGACCGGCCTCCGGTAGAAGGATCGGCGTGGGAATCGTCCCATGGACCCCCTCGACTCCGACCGTGCGGCCATTGCCATTTCCCGGACAGGCTCCTAGACTGTCGGCCGTGCAAGGATACAACTTGATGCGGATCGCCGGGATCCGGATCGTCATTGATCCCACCTGGCTGTTCGTCTTCGCGCTGGTCGTCTGGAGCCTGGCGACCGGCTACTTCCCCGCCGCCGACGCCTCGATCACCGGGGCGGAGGCCTGGACCCTGGGCGCGGTCGCCGGCGTCCTCCTCTTCGCCTCCGTCCTGGTCCACGAGCTGTCGCACGCCCTGCTCGCCCGGCGGGCCGGGATCCCCGTGCCGCGCATCCGGCTGTTCCTGTTCGGCGGCGTGTCGGAGATGGCGGCGGAGCCGCACAATCCGCGCTCGGAATTCCGGATCGCCGTAGCCGGGCCCCTGACGAGCATCAGTCTGGCAGCGCTGTTCTGGGGACTCCAAAGAACCGCTCTCCCGTCCCTGGTCCCCGGCGGGCCGCTCGTGGTGGAGTACCTCGCGACGATCAACCTGGCTCTCGGGATCTTCAACCTGGTGCCGGGCTTCCCCCTGGACGGAGGCCGGATCCTGCGCGCCTGGCTCTGGTGGCGCCGCCGCGATCTCCTGTCGGCCACCCGCACCGCCGGTCGTGCCGGATCGGTCGTCGGCTACGCCCTGATGGGGCTCGGGCTGGTGAGCCTGATCAAGGGGGCGACGCTGGGCGGGATGTGGATGATTCTGATCGGCATGTTCCTTAACCAGGCGGCCGGATCCTCCTACCAGACGGCGCTCCTCAAGGACCTTCTGTCCGGCGTCCGCGTCCGTGAGCGGATGACCCGAGAGGTGATCGCGGTTCCCGCTCACGCCAGCCTGGAGGAGCTCGTCAACGACTACTTCTACCGGCACCCGCACGGCAGCTTCCCCGTCTCCTGGGGCGACGGGCGGCTCGCCGGCATGGTCTCGCTGGAGCAGGTCAAGAGCGTCCCCCGCGACGACTGGGTCCGGATGCCGGTGCGGCAGGTGATGACGCCCGCCGAGGGAGTGTGCGCCCTCGACCCCGAGGAGGACTGCTTCGCCGCGCTCGAGAAGATGATCCGCTGCGACGCCGGCCGCCTGCCCGTCGTCGACTCCGGGGAGATCGTCGGGATCCTGAGCCGCCGGGACGTGATGAAGCTCTTCCAGGTCCGATCCGGCCTGGGAGCTTGATGGCGACGCGCGGGAGACGGCCGTGCCCCCGCTGACCGCCCGGCGCCTCGCGGCCTCGCTGGCGCTTCTCTCCGCCCTGCTGGCGCTGGGCGTCGGCGTCTGCGCCAGCATCGGCAGCAGCGGCTACACGGTGTTCGACCTGGCGCGGCCCGCCGGCGGCACGCCGGATGGGTCCCGGCCGTCCGGCACGGAACCGGATCTTGCGTCTGTGATGATCCTCCGCGTGCGGCTCCCCCGCGTCCTGATGGCGGTGCTCGCCGGGGCGGCGCTCGGCGCGGCCGGGGCCGTCTTCCAGGGGGTCCTGCGCAACCCGCTCGCCGACCCGTACGTCCTCGGGATCTCCGGCGGGGCGGCGCTCGGCTTCATCGCCGCCTCCGCCGCGGGGCTGCACGCCCTCCTGCCGTTCCTGCCGGTGCGGCAGGCGGCCGCCTTCGCCGGCGCGGCGGCGACCGTCGCGTTCATCTTCCTCCTGTCGCGCGTGCACGGCCGGATCGCCTCCTACCCGATGCTGCTGATCGGCGTCGTCCTGAACACCCTCTACCTGGCGATCATCCTCCTGATCCAGACGGTGGTGGGGGCCTCCCGGCTGCACGGGGTGATGCTCTGGATGGTCGGCAACGTTCCGGTCGAGGGGTACCCGCTGATCGGGATCCTGGCGATCGTCCTTGTCCTGGGTATCGCCGCCGTCGCCCTCCTCGGCCGCGATCTCAACCTTCTGGCCGCCGGGGAGGACGCCGCCCGGTCCCTCGGGGTCGTGGTCGAGCGCACCCGCGTCGTCGCCCTCGTCCTGGCCTCGCTCGTGACCGCGGCCGTCGTCTCGGTCACCGGCCTCATCGGCTTCGTCGGCCTGATCGTGCCGCACGCGGCGCGGCTGCTGTTCGGTCCGGATCACCGTCTCCTGATCCCCGCCTCCGCCCTGGCGGGCGCCCTCTTCCTCCTGGTCGCCGACACGGCGGCCCGCACCGTGCTGGCACCGACGGAGATCCCGGTGGGGGTCCTCACCGCACTCTGCGGCGGCCCCTTTTTCATCTGGCTGTACCGATCCCAGCGTGGAGCGGCCTATTCCGACTGACGCGGCCGGCGGGTGCCCGGCGATCCTCGCGGCCCGGAGCGTGTCCTTCCGCCATCCCGGCGCGGCGTTCTCCCTCTTCCAGGACCTGTCGCTCCGGATCGCCGGGGGCGAGTCGGTCGGGATCCTGGGGCCGAACGGGTCGGGCAAGACGACCCTCGTGAGGCTCCTCGGCGGGATCCTGGCGCCGGACGCCGGCGAAGTGATTTTCGACGGCCGCCCCGTCCGCTCGTTCCGGGCGCGCGAGCGGGCGCGCGACATCGCCATCGTCCCGCAGGAGTCGCGCCTGCTGTTCAATTTCTCCCTCCTGGAGGTGGTGCTCATGGGACGGGCGCCCCACCTGGGCCCCTGGGGGCTGGAGCGCCCGGAGGACTTCGCGGCGGCGCGCGCCGCCCTGCGGGAGATGGACCTCGCAGGATGCGAGGAGAGGGGGTTGCAGGCGCTCTCCAGCGGCGAGCGCCAGCGCGCCCTGATCGCGCGGGCGCTGGCCCAGGAACCGCGCGTCATGATGCTCGACGAGCCGACCGCATTCCTCGATCTGAAGCACCGCCTGCAGATCCACGAGATCCTCCGCCGCCTGAACGGCGAGCGGAGCCTGACCGTGATCGCCGTCAGCCACGACCTGAACATGGCGGCCCGCTACGCCTCGCGCCTGATCGTCCTGCATCACGGCCGCGTCGCCGCCGACGGCTCCCCGCAGGAGGTCCTCACCCCCGACCTGATCCGCGAGGTGTACGAGACGGAGGCGGCCGTGGAGCGCGATCCGGCGACCGGCGCCCCCTTCGTGATCCCGAGGACGCCGCTCGACCGCAGGAGCCCGTCCGGGTATCGGGCCGGGGGCCGCTTTTGACAACCCCGGGGGTGTGCAGTAGCATGAACGATCGTTCGCTGAGGCCATCGATGCGACGTTCGACGAGGGCGGGCTGGGCTCCGTGGTGCGCGGGTCTCCTGCTGGTGATCCTGGCGCTCTCGGTCCTGCATGCCGCGGCGCCACACAAGCCGATGCAGCGCGACTGCTACGCCTGCAAGGCGCTGCAGGCCCCGGTCGTGGTGCAGCCCAGCGAAGCCCATCTGTTGCCCCAACCCCCCCGATCCGCCACCCCCACGGCTTCGGCCGGCCGTGTCCTGCTGCCGCGGGCGCGCTCCCTGAACCCCCTCCGCGCCCCTCCGACCCTGTCCTGAGGCAAGTTCTCCTGCGTGGGCCCGTTCCGACGCGCGCTGGGCCCGGGGCCGGAACGGCGGCGTCCCATCCAGGAGCGAACCGCGCCGTACGCTTCAAGGGCCCCGATGGTCGACAGGAGCCACCAGATGATGATGCGATCAAGACATGCACGGACGGGGGCCGCCGTACTGGCCGCCCTCGCGCTGCTCCAGGAGGCGCCGGCCGGAATGGTCGCGGCTGAAGAGGAGATCGCCGGCGAGAACATCGTCAGCAAAGAAGAGGTGGCGGCGTTGCGGCGCGAGATCCGGGCGCTGCGCGATCAGATCAGAGCGCTGCAGGCACGGGTCGAGGCGCTCGCGCCGGCCGCCGCGCCCCAAGCGCCCCCCGCGGCGCCCGGGGCGGCCCCGGAGGTGCCGGGGGCGTCACCGACGGCGCCTACGCCCGCCGTGCCCCGGCCGGCGCAGTCGCCCAATCTCCTGAACCCCGCGATCAGCGGCGTGTTCCAGCTGGTCGGGAACAGCTCCCTCAGGTCCCGCCGCGAGTCGGACGGCTTCAGCCTGAGCGAGGGGGAGATCGTCCTGGAGGCGGCGGCCGACCCCTACGCCAAGGTCAACATCGTCGTGACGATCCCCGCCGGCGAGAGCCCCGATTTCGAGGAGGCGTACGTCACGACCCTCTCGCTGCCGCACTCGCTGCAACTCAAGGGAGGCCGCTTCCGCAGCGCCCTGGGAAGATGGAACCCGCTCCACGAGCACGCCTTCTTCACGGTCGACCTGCCGAACGTCCTGCGGAACTTCCTGGGGGAGAACCTGCGCGGCGACGGCTTCTCCCTCAGCGCCCTGGTCCCCAACCCCGCCGACCTGTTCATCGAGTCGGTCACCGAGGTGGCGAGTACGGGGAACGAGGTCGCCTTCAACAGCCGGCGAAGCGACCCCCTCTTCCTCGAGCGCCTCCGCGTCTTCATCCCCGCCAGCCCCGATGCCTCGCTCGAGGCCGGGATCACCGGGATCTACGGCAACGGGGGGGCGACGGAGAAGCTCCTCCAGGACATCGAGCAGTTCGGCCCCATTCTCGAGCCCCGCCGGGGCCTCGCCTCCTCCCTCCAGGGGATCGACCTCACCTACAAGTGGAAGCCTCTGACCGTCAACACCCTGCGCTCCTTCACCTGGCAGACGGAGTTCCTGCGCAGCCGCCGGCGCCTCGAGGTGCTGCGCTTGCCGGCCCTGGAACTCGCGACCGCCCGGGCCTGGGGGGCCTACACCTACGCGGAGTACCAGTTCCGCAAGCGCTGGCGGATCGGGACCCGCCTGGACTACTCGGAACTCCCCGACGATCCCGACGCGATCGAGCGCGCGGGGTCCGTCGTCCTGCGCTTCCAGCCGTCGGAGTTCCAGGAGATCCGCTTCCAGTACAAGCGCACCGGGCGGAACGATCCGGCCGCCGCGCGCTTCGACGGCCGCGCGAGCGACGACGAGATTTTCATCCAGTGGATCCCGACGATCGGCGTCCACGCCGCCCACAAGTTCTGAGGAGGATCAGGTGCCGAGGATGACGATGACGACCCCGCGAAGCCGCATGCCCGTGATCCTCCCGCGACTGATCGCGCTGATCGTGGCCCTGGGAGGGCTTCAGCAAGGGACGATCCTGGCCCGCGAGGGCCGCGTCCGGGTGGTCGCTTCGCTCCCCAACCTGGGAGCGATCGCCTCCGCCGTGGGCGGCGATCGGATCGAGCTCACGACCATCGCCGTCGGCACCCAGGATGCGCACTTCGTCGATCCGAAGCCGAGCTACATGGTCCGGCTGCGCAACGCCGACCTCCTTCTCGTCAACGGTCTCGACCTGGAGATCGGCTGGATCCCCCCCATCACCCAGGGGGCCCGGAACGCCAGGATCCTCCAGGGCGCGCAGGGGTATATCGACTGCTCCGCCGGCATCCCGGTCGTGGAGATTCCGGCGGTCCTCAGCCGGGCTGAAGGGGACGTGCACCCCTACGGCAACCCGCACTACCTGACCGATCCCCTCAACGCCGAGACGGTCGCCGGAACGATCGCCGAGGCGCTCAAGCGCGCCGACCCGGCCTCCGCGCCTCTTTATGAAGACGCGAGAAGGGCCTTCGTGAGGAGGCTGCACGAGGCGGTTTTCGGGAAGGACCTGGTGGACCTCGCCGGCGGCGCCAAGCTGGCCCGCGAGGCCGCAGCCGGGACGCTCGACGCCTTCCTCGACGGCACCGCGATCGGCGGGGCGCCGCTGCGCGCCCGCCTCGGGGGGTGGATGGGCAGGATGCAGGCGGTGAGGGGGAAACCGATCATCACCTACCACAGGGACTACTCGTACTTCGCAGCCCGCTTCGGGATCGCGGTCGTCGACTACGTCGAGCCGAAGCCGGGCATACAGCCTTCAGCGAAGCACCTGGAGGAGATCGTCGCGCGCCTCAAGCGGGGGGACGCGCGGGTCATCGTGACGCGCCCGTTCGTCGAGCACCGCTCCACCGATCTGCTGGCGGTTCGGACGGGGGCGGAGGTCCTCACCCTGCCCCTGGAGGTTGCCGGGGCGCCCGAGGCGACCGACTACTTCAGGCTATTCGACTACGTCACCGACCGGCTCGTCGAGGCCTTCTCAGAAAGCGCCCGGGCGGGCGCGAGGTAGCCGGATGGCGCAGCAGATCGAGGTCCTCTTCCTTCCCTTCCTCGCCTGCCTCATCCTGTCCAGCATCCACGTCTACCTCGGGATCCACGTGATCAGCCGCAAGGTGATCTTCGTGGACATCGCCCTGGCCCAGATCGCCGCCGTCGGGGCCATCGTCGCGTTCCTCCTCGGCTACGACCCGAAATCGGACGGGGCCTACTTCTTCTCCCTCGGGTTCGCCATCCTGGCGGCGGTGATCTTCGCCCTCACCCGGACGAAGCACGAGCGGGTGCCCCAGGAGGCGGTGATCGGCCTCACCTACGCCACCGCCTCGGCGGCGGCGATCCTCCTGGCCGACATCTCCCCGCACGGCGCCGAGCACCTGCACGACCTG
>JACQNT010000167.1 GCA_016202915.1 Acidobacteriota bacterium | reverse complement strand
CGATCGCGTCCTGGGGTTCGACATCGGGCCCGGCAACATGGTGATCGACGGCCTGGTGTCGCGCCTGACCGGCGGCCGCGAGGCGTTCGATCACGGCGGCCGCTATGCTCGAAGCGGCGCCGTCTCCGCGCCGCTTCTCGAGCGTCTCATGGGGCACCCGTACCTCAAAGCCCCGCCCCCCAAGTCCTGCGGCCGGGAGGAGTTCGGCAAGCCGTTCCTGGAGCGCATCATGCAGGAGAACGCCGGCCTGCCGCAGAACGATCTGATCGCCACGGTGACGCGCTTCACCGCGGAGTTGATCGCCGTCGCCTGCCGGCGGTTCGTGATGCCTCAGAACGTGTACGAGGAGGCGATCGTCTCGGGCGGCGGGGCCCGCAACGAATTCCTCATGGACCAGCTGCGCCAGGCGATCCCTGAGCTGTCGATCAAGCAGAGCGACGACTACGGCCTGCCCGCGGCGTCCAAGGAGGCGGTCGCCTTCGCCCTCCTGGCGAACGAGACGATCCTCGGGGTGGCGAACAACCTCCCGGCGGCAACCGGCGCGTTGAACCCGGTGGTCCTCGGAACCATCGTGCCGGGGCGACCCGGGAGATGACAGGGCGGCTGCGCCGGGATCGCGCGGCGGCGCGGCTCCTGCTCGCGGGCGCCGCCCTCGCCACGGCGGCGTGCGGGGCGTCCCTCGACCCCGCCCTCACCCTGACCGTGGCGATCGACAACGGCCCCGCGAGCCTCGATCCACGCCTCGGATCGGACGAGGCCTCGAAGCGGGTCAACGACCTCCTGTACAACGGCCTCTTCCGCCTGGACGAGGCGGCACGGCCCGTTCCCGATCTCGCCGCTTCCTGGCGCATCCCCGACCCGCGGACGGTGATCGTCACCCTCCGGACGGGCGTCCTGTTCCACGACGGGTCCCCCCTGAGCGCGCGCGATGTCCGCTCCACCTACCTGTCGATCCTCGGGGACGAGGTGCCCTCCTTCCGCAAGGCGGACCTCGCGGCGCTGGAGTCGATCGCGATCCCGGACGAGGGGACGGTCGTGTTCCGCCTGCGCGAGCCATTCGCGCCGATCCTGACCAATCTCAACGTGCCGATCCTGAAGGAAGGCGCGGGGCCGGAGGCGGCGCGCCGCCCCGTCGGCACCGGCCCGTTCCGGCTGGTCCGCTACCGCAAGGACGAGGACCTGCTGCTGGAGGGGTTCGGGCGCCACTTCCGGGGCCCGAGCGGGGTCCGGTGGCTGCGGCTGAAGATCATCCCTTCCGAGACGGCGCGCCTGCTGGAGCTGCTCAAGGGAAGCGTCGATCTGATCGTGAACGATCTGTCGCCCGATCAGATCGCCCGGCTGCGCCGGACGGAGGGGTTCCGCGTGGAGGCCCGCGCGGGGCGCAACTACGTCTACATGGGATTCAACTGCGTCGATCCGATCCTCTCCGACCGGCGGGTGCGCCAGGCGATCGCCCGCGCCCTCGACCGGGAGGAGATCGTCCGGCACCTCCTGCGCGGCACCGCCACCCTGGCCACAGGGATGCTCCCGCCGGATCACTGGGCCTATGCCGCGGACGTGGCGCGCTACGGTCCCGACCCAGCATCGGCCGCGCGCCTCCTGGAGGACGCCGGCTACCGGGACCCCGACGGTCCGGGGCCAGCCGTCCGGTTCCGCCTGACCTACAAGACCTCCACCAGCGAGCTGGCACTGCAGCAGGCCGCCGTCATCCAGCAGCAGCTGGCGCGCGTGGGCATCGGGATCGACGTCCGCGCCTACGAGTGGCCGACTTTCTACGAGGACTTGAAGGCGGGCAGGTTCCAGGTGGTGGTGTCGATGTGGACGGAGATCACCGATCCCGATGTCCTCCGCCTGCGATTCCACTCGCGTCACCGCCCCCCCGCTGGGTTCAACCGGGGAGCCTACGGCAACGCCGAGGTGGACCGCCTGATTGAGGAGGGCGCGGCCACGCTGGAGGAGGCCGCCCGCCGGGCCATCTACGCGAGGGCGCAGCGCCTGCTGGCCGCCGACCTCCCCTACGTCAGCCTCTGGCACCGCGATGTGGTCGTGGCCCGGCGCGCCCGGGTGCGGAACTTCCGGCTCACGCCCGGGGCCGATTTCTCGGTGCTCCGCGAGGTCACCCTGGAGCCGGAGGGAGAGCGCCGCGAGGCGGCGCCGGAGGCGGGCGCCTCCGGCGCCCGGATCGAGGGGCCATCGCTAATCGAGCCTGCGCCCGAGCACCTGGCCGATCGCCGAGATCGGCACCGCGCCCGACCGGACGACCCGGGGCGGGTCGGTCGTCAGGTCGAGGACCGTGGAGGCGAGGCCGCCGCGGGTCTCGCCCCCGTCGAGGATCAGGGACAGCGCCTCCCCGAGCGCCTCCTCCACCTCCCGCGCCGACTGCGGCGCGGCCTGCCCCGACAGGTTGGCGCTGGTGGCGACGATGGGGCCTCCGGTGAGGCGGGCCAGGGCGGCGGCGACGGGATGCGGGGAGATCCGCACTCCAACCGTATGCCCTCCTCCCAGCAGGCGCGGCGGCAGGCTCGCGGAGGCCGGCAGGACCAGGGTCAACGCCCCGGGCCAGAAGGCGGCGGCGAGCCGGTGCGCGCTGTCCGGGAAAGCGCTCACGCACAGCATCACCGACGCCTCGTCGGCGGCGATGAGAGGCAGGGCCATGCGCTCCGGGCGCCCCTTCGCCTCGAACACCCTCTCCACGGCCTGCGGGCTGCGCGGGTCGGCCCCCAGACCGTAAAAGGTCTCGGTCGGGTAGGCCACCAGCTTCCCGGCGCGGAGGAACTCCGCCGCGCGCGCGACCAGCCCGGGATCGGGGTGGCGCGGGTCGATGCGCTGGACGCGCCGCATGTCGGGACCCTCCGCTCGCCTGGCCTGTGCAGGTCGACTATAACCGATCCCGGGCGGACCGGGAGGGGAGCGCCGGCGTGAAGCGGCGGCGGCGGGAGAGGACCGTCATCAGCCCGCGGAACGCCGCCGTGCGCCGCCTCCGCGCCTGGGAGCGCGACCGGCCCTCGCGGGACCGGGAGCGCGTCTTCCTGGCCTGGGGCATCCACCTCGCCCAGGAAGCGCTGGCCGCGAGGGCGCCCCTGCGTGAGGCTTTCGTCAGCCCGTGCCTCGAGGAGACCGGCGAGGGGCGCCAGGTCCTCGAGCGGCTGCGCGCCGCGGAACTGCCGATCGCGCGGACGACGACGCGCGTCCTCGACTCGATCGTGGAGGGATCCGGCGACCAGGGATTGATCCTCGTCGCGCGCCGGATGGGCTCCGACCTGCCGGCCCTCATGGCGCGAAGCCCTTCGCTCGTCCTGGTCGCCCACGGGGTCCAGGATCCCGGGAACCTCGGGTCGATGATCCGCAGCGCCCGGGCATTCGCGGCGGGCGGCCTGCTGGCGCTCGAAGGGTGCGCCGATCCCTTCGGGAGCCGCGCGGTGCGCGCCGCCATGGGAGCCCACTTCACCTTTCCGCTGGCGTGCGCCGGGACCCCGGAATGCCTGCAGGCGCTGCGCGGCGCGGGACTGCAACTGGTGGCGGCCGACCCATCCGGATCCGACCTGCCGGCCGATCTCGACCTCGCCCGTCCGACCGCGATCGCCGTGGGCAGCGAGGGAGCCGGGCTTCCGCCGGGAATCCTCGCGGCGGCCGCGCGGCGGACGCGGATCCCGATGGCCCGCGGCGTCTCCTCCCTCAACGTGCACGCCGCAGCCGTCGCCCTGCTGTACGAGGCGGCCCGGCAGCGCGGCTTTCCCTGCTGAGAGGCCCGCATTCTAGTCCCGCGCGCGGCCCCGCTCCGCGGCAGGGGGCCTGGCGGTCGGGACCTCCTGGTCCCGCGCCAGGGGGAGCGTGATGGTGAACACCGACCCCTTGCCGACCTCGCTCGCCACACGGATCGAGCAGCCGTGCAACCTCAAGATATCCCGCACGATCGACAGGCCGATGCCCGTCCCCTCGTACCTCCTGCGGGCGGTGGCGTCCACCTGGTAGAAGCGCTCGAAGATCTTGTCCAGGGCCTCGGGGGGAATGCCGACGCCGGTGTCGGCGACGTCCACTTCGATGAACCCCTTCGGGCCCCGGCGCGCCGCGAGGGTGATCCGCCCTCCCTCGCGGTTGAACTTGACGGCGTTCGTGAGCAGGTTCGTGAGGACCTGGCCGATCTTGACCCGGTCGCAGCGCACGACCAGTCCGTCGGTTTCGTACTGCGTGGTCATGGTGATGTTCTTCTTGCGGATGCGCTCGCCCACCATCTCCATCGCCTCGTCGACCAGCTGCCAGAAAGGCACGTCCTCGAGGCTCAGCTGCGTTTCCCCCTTCTCCATCCGGGAGAACGAGAGCAGGTTGTCGATCATCTCGATCAGGCGGTCGACGTTCTTCAGCGCGACGCCCAGGCCGCGCTCCTGCTCCGGCGTCAGCGGGCCCAGCTTGCGCTTGAGGATCATCTCCGTGTAGCCCTTGATCGAGACCAGCGGCGTATGCAGCTCGTGCGACACGTTGGCCAGGAGGTTGGACTTCATCTCGTCGAGCGACCGCAGTTCGGCGTTGAGCGTCTCGAGCTGGGCGTTGCGCTCCGCCAGCGCCTTCTGCGCGTCGGCCAGGTCGGTACAGGCGCCCTCCAGGTCCGCCTTGGTCCGCGTCAGATCGTCCAGGCTGCGGCGCAGCCCGGCGGCGCTCTCCACCCGGGCCGTGACGTCGCGCGCCGTGACGATCAGGCCGAGAGGATCGCCGCCGGGGGAGCGGACCGTCCCCGCGCAGAGATCCACGAGGGCACGGCGCGGGGCCACGATCTCCAGCTCCTCCAGCCGCTCCTCCCGGCCCGCGCGTGCGCCCTCGAGCAGGACCTCGAACCGCTCGGGCCGGGAGCAACGCTCACCCGCCAGGCGGCGCAGATCGGCCAGGGGCGCCCGCAGCAGGCTTTCCCCGGAGAGGCCGAAGAGGTCCAGGAAGGCCCGGTTGGCGAGGGTCACCCGCAGCTCCCCCGTGGTGGACGGCTCCAGCACCAGGATCCCGTCGCCGGTCGACTGCAGCGTCGCCTGCAGCCGGGATTCGCTCTTCAAGAGAGCCCGGTCGAAGCGCGCCCGCTCGCTGATGTCGACCACCGTCCCGATGACGGCGCGGCGCCCCTGGAACTCGATCCCGGACCAGGAGACGCGGGCCTCGACCGGCGGCCCGCCCCGGGCCGCCAGCAGGCAGGTGATCTCGCCTTCTGGCTCCTCCCCACGCTCGGCCCGTCGCATCACCTCCAGCACCCGCAGCAGGTCGCGCGCATCGACGATGTCCCGGACCGGCCGGTCGCCGAGCCGGTCCCGGTCGAGGCCGAGGAGGCGCGCCAGGGCCCGGTTGGCGAACGCCAGGCGCTCGTCCTGGACGATGAAGATGCCGTCGCTGATCTCCTCCACCAGACGGCGGTGGCGCTCCTCCGAGTCGCGCAGCCGCTGCTCGAGGTCCCTCTCCGCCGAGAGGTCGCGCGCCGCCAGCAGCATCGGCCCCGCCGCGCCCGCCTCTCCCGGGTCCCCGGCGAGGGAGATCCGGGCGGGAAAGGCGGTGCCGTTGCGCCGCTGCAGCCGGACCGTCTCCGAGATGCCCTCCTCCATCAGGGATCGTCGCGCGAGTTTCGGCAGGATCCTCTCCCAGTCCCCGGCCGCGAACAGGGCCTCCACGTGGCGGTCGAGGATCTCGACCGGCTCCCACCCCGTGAGCCTCACGGCACCGCGGCTGAAGGAGATCACCGTCCACTCGCCGTCGAGGCCGACGAGGGCGAGGTCGGTGGGTCCGCCCGCCAGGACGCTCGGAACGGAGGGCGTCTTCTCCCCCTCGCGCAGCCGCTTCCTCAGGTCGGACAGGAGGCCGTTCAGCTCGAGCGCCAGGGGCCTCAGGGACGGTTCGCTCTCGGGGGGAAGGTCGCCGATGGCGGGGTGGCGGCGGATCTCCCGCAGCTGCACGGCCATGCGGCGCAGCGCCCGGCGCAGCACGCCGACCGCCAGAAGCCCCAGCGCCGCGGCCGCGATTCCCGCCAGCGCGGCAGCGGTGGCGGCCATCGACAGAGGCCCTTCGAACAGCGTGCCCATCGGAGGTCGCTCCCCTTCCGCTCCGTCCCGCCCGCGCGCCCCGGCCCGCTCTCCGCGGCCCTACCGGGATCCGGCCACGCCGCGCGCGATCGGGGCGAACTCCGGCGCGGGGGGGGCGAAGTAGAAGCCCTGCCCGTAGCGCACACCGCAGGCCCTGAGGGTCCGGTATTCCTCCGCGCTCTCGATTCCCTCGGCGATCACCCGCGAGCGCGTCCGCGCTGCGACCTGCAGGAGGGAGTGAACCAGGTCCTGCTTGATGAGGCTCTGGTGGATGTTCTTGATGAGAGAGATGTCGATCTTGAGGAAGTCGGCCTGCACCTCGGAGACGGCCTGCAGCGACGCGTACCCCGTGCCCACATCATCGATCGCGACCAGGAAGCCCAGCCGCCGCAATCCGTCGAGCTCGCGCCCGAACGCCTCGAAGTCCTCGATGGCGGTGCGCTCCGTGATCTCCAGCACGACGTTGCGCGGCTGGAGGGCCACCTCCTCGAGGGCGGCCCTGAGGTCGTGCTCCATGAACCCCGGCGTCCCGAGGGTCTCCGCCAGGGAGTTCAGAAACAGTTTCTTGCCCGGATCGAGGCCGCGCGCGTTGCGCAGCGCCAGCAGGCGGCACGACGCGTCGAGCTGCGCGGCGAGGCGGGCGTCGTGCGAGCACGAGAACAGGACTTTGGGCACCTCGAACGGGGTGTTTCGGGGCCCCCGGGTGAGCGCTTCGTAACCGATGATCGCGCCCTGCTCCATGTCCACGATCGGCTGGTAGTGCGTCGTCAGCCGCCCTTCCCGGAGAATGGCGCTCAGCTCCAGCGCGCGCTCGCGTTGCAGGCGATCGGCCGCGCGCACGGTCATGCCGCGCGCCTCGCGGATCGCCTGGTGCACCATCCTCTCGAAGCGGGCCGAAGGACTGGCGCGCACCAGGGCGTGGCCGACGTTGAAATCGACGGGCGCGGGCTCCGGGGCCCAGGGGGCCGTGCGCAGCCTGGAGTCCAGCACATTCGACAGCCGGGTCCCCGTCTCGGCCAGGTAGGGGCCGGTCACGTCCTCCCCCGCCGGGCCCTCCCACAGGAAGACGGGGAAGGTGTTGCCGTGCACGCCGTCCAGCGTGATCAGGGCGCTCCCGGGCAGGTCGCGTCCCTTGAGGGCGCCGAGATGGGACGCCACGCCGGCCAGGAAGCGGTCGCTCACCTCCCAGCCGTGCGCCGCCTCGAGCGCGGCCAGGGTCGGGAACTCGAGCACGATGACCCCCAGCCGCCGGCCCCGGGCCTGCGACTCGAGGTGGTCCAGGTGCAGGTGGTAGGAGCACAGCCCGGTGAGCTGATCGTACAGGGCGCTCCTCAGGCGCAGATAGTGGGCGCGCAGCCGCCGGGTCTCGTCGAGCGACCCGGGCGGTCCTAACTCAGCGGCGCGCCTCACCCGCTCACCCGCCGTTGTTCCAGGGTCTCGAAGATCCGGCGCACGCGGCCCAGGAGCTCGTCGTAGGAGAACGGCTTGCTGATGTAGTCGTAGGCTCCCTGCTGCAGGCCGAGAAGCTTGTCACGCACTTCCGTCTTGATGGAGAACATTGCCACCGGGATGGAGGTGGTTCGATCGTCGACCTTCAGGGCCTTCAGCACCTGCCAGCCGTCCATCTCGGGCATGTTGATGTCGAGCAGAATCAGGTCGGGACGCGTCCCCTCCACTACCTGCAGCGCCTCGGGTCCCGAGCGTGCCGGGATGACCTGGTACCCTCCCTTTTCCAGCGCCAGGCGGGTCATGTCGACGATGTCGGCATCGTCGTCCACGACCAGGATCGTGTGGGGCATGAGGCCTCCCGAGGGCGCGTCAGGCGCGATCGGCTCCAGGCCGCTCCGCGTCGACGGCCGGCTCCGTTTCGTTCACGGTCTCGTTGACGTAGTGATCGATCAGCGATTCCGTCTGCTGATCCACCTCGACGAAGCGGACCCCGACCCCGGGGATCAGGTGCGAGCGGGGATCGGATGCGACCTGGCGGACCACCACGCCTCGCGTGCGGACAGGCCGGCCGCCGCCGTCCGGAGCGGGCAGCCGCAGCGACAGGCTGACGGGGGCGTGGAGCGGCAGCGGGTCCGGCAGGGCCAGGAAGAGGCCGCTCCGGCTGATGTTCTTGAGCCGTCCACGCAGCGGACCTGCGGCGGAGGCCACCCGCACCGGAAGGCGCGCGCTCCGTCGCTGCCAGAGGCGATGCGAGACGCGTCCGAGGGAGCACAGCGCCCGCTCGAGGGCCCCGCTCTCCAGCGGGCGCGTCAGCGTGGCGTCGGCGCCGGCGGCGCCGCAATCGGCCGCCCCGGCCGACGACGCCACCACCAGCACCGGGATCGATCGCAGGGCCGGATCGGATTTCAGGAGGCGGAGGCACCCCGGCCCGTCGAGACCGGGCCGGTCGGCGTCCAGCAGGATCAGGTCGGGAGCGCCGGCGCTGGCCTTGGCGACCACCTCGGCGGCGTCCCGCGCCCGCACGATCTCGCACCCCAGTCGCCTGAAGAAGGTGGCCTCGAGCATCCGGAACAGGCCCGCCTCGTCCACCACCAGGATCCGGGACATCGATCGCCTCGCTTCTGGCTCACCTCGAGGGGACAGGGCGCGGGGGAGAGTCGATCCTTCGATCGCCACTGCGGGCCGCGGCTTTCGGCGGGACGATACCATAGTCGCGCGCGTTCCATCAAGGCGCGGCGCCGGCGGCCGGGCCGGGAAGACCGGCGCGGCGGGGGGCCTTCAGTCGCGCCCGGCGGGGTCGGCCGACCCCTCCACCGGCGGGGAGGGCCCCCTGGACGGCGGCTCCCCCGCTCCCTTGAGCGGTATCCCCAGGCGCTTCATCTTCTCGATCAGCGTCGTGCGCTTGATCTTGAGCAACTCGGCCGCCCGCGTTTTCACCCAGCCGGCGTGCTCCAGGGCCCGGTAGAGCATCCGCTGCTCGTAGCTGGCGAGGACCTCGTCCAGAGAGAAGCCGTCGCCTCCGATCTGGAGGACCGGCACCTCGACGGCCCCGGCGTCCAGAATCTCCCGCGGCAGGTCCTCGCGCCCCAGCTCCTCCTTGCCGAACGACAGCGCCACGGCGCGCTCGATCACGTTCTCGAGTTGACGCACGTTGCCGGGCCAGGCATAGTCCACCAGCGCCCGCAGCGCCTCCGGCCGGAGGCGCTTCAGCGGGACGTTCATCTCGCCGCAGTACTTGGCGAGGAAATGCTGGATCAGCAGCGGCAGGTCCTCGCGCCGGTCGCGCAGGGGGGGCAGCTTGATGTGGATCACATTGAGGCGGTAGTAGAGGTCCTCGCGGAACTGGCCTTCCTCCATCATCTTCCTGAGATCGACGTTGCTGGCCCCGATGACGCGCACGTCCACCGACACGGGCTTGGTGCCGCCGAGAGGGAAGAACTCCCGCTCCTGGATGACCCGCAGCAGCTTGATCTGCATGCTCTGGCTCATGTTCCCGAGCTCGTCGAGGAACAGCGTGCCCCCGTCCGCCGCCTCGAAACGCCCCGCGCGGTCGCCCACCGCGTCGGTGAAGGCGCCCTTGACGTGCCCGAACAGCTCGTCCTCGAGGAGCGTGTCGGGGATCCCACCGCAGTTGACCGAGACGAACGGCCTGCTGCGGCGCTCTCCGTTGAAGTGCAGCGCCCGGGCGACCATCTCCTTCCCGGTGCCGCTGGGACCGGTGATCAGCACGGTGCTCCGGCTCGAAGCGACCTGCTCGATGAGGGAGAAGATCCGGCGCATCTCGGGACTCTGCCCGATGATGTTCTGGACGCCGTAGGTCGACTCGAGCTGGCGTCTCAGGTAGACGTTTTCGCGGCGCAGGCGGGTCCGCTCCAGCGCCTTGCCGACCACCAGGTCCACCTCCTCCATGCGGAACGGCTTCACCAGGTAGTCGGAGGCGCCCATCTTGATCGCCTTGATGGCGGTCTCCACCGAAGCGTGGCCGGTGATCATCAGGACCGGCGTCTCCGGGCGCAGCGCGTGGAGATCCTTCAGGACCGCCAGGCCATCGACCCGCGGCAGCACCATGTCCAGGATGACGAGGTCGTGGGGCGTCTCGCGCACCGAGGCGATCGCCTTCTCACCGGAATCGACAGAGCTGACCTGATAGCCGGAGGCGCCGAGCGCCCGGCTCAGGATTCCCCGCACGCCTTCGTCGTCGTCGACGATCAGGATCTTTTCCTTCACGCTGTGCCTCCTCGGTAGCGGATTCAGCCAGTCGGAGAGCAAGGCATGTGCCAGCGTCCCGACACCCCGATCGCACCCGGAAAGCCCTCGGGCTGCTGCGGGAAAGGCCAGACGAAGTGAAGGAATGTCAGAACGGTGACGTAAAACGTCAACGCGATGGAAAAAAAGCGTCAGCTTTTCGACTAAGGACTCGTCACAAAATAAATGTACCAGACCTAGGGGTATTGGGTGTATGCTCCCCCTGGAATGGTGGACGAGAGGACCATTACTCGGCGCTTCAAGCTGATCGTGCGACACCTCGATGAGCGGATGCGGCGTCTGGTGGCAGCTG
>JACQNT010000174.1 GCA_016202915.1 Acidobacteriota bacterium | reverse complement strand
GGGGAGGTGGAGGTTCACACTGAGGCCTATCCCGGCGCCGTCTTCGAGGGCCGCATCGCGCTCATCGAGCCGACCCTCGACGAGGCCAGCCGGACGGCCCACGTGCGCGTCGTCCTCGAAAACCGCTCCGGGAAGCTCCGGCCGGGTCTCTTCGTGACCGTGGCGATGCCGCTGCGGGGGGCTTCCGAAGTGGAGGCAGCCGCCGTCCCGGATGATGCCGTGCAGAAGCTCTCGGGGCTCCCTGCGGTGTTCGTGGAGCTGGAGCCGGGCCTGTACGAGCTGCGGCCCGTGGAAACCGGGCGCGAGGCTCACGGCATGGTCGAGGTCCGCCATGGGCTCGAGGAGGGGGAGAAGGTCGTAGCACGGGGCGCGTTCGTCCTCAAGTCGGAGCTCCTGAAGGGGACCATCGGCGGGGAGGAGCATTGATGATCGACCGGATCATCCTGTTCTCCCTGCGCAACCGCTTCGGGATCACGATGGCCGCCGTGATCCTGGTTCTGGCCGGCTCCGTGGCCCTGTCACGCCTTCCCATCGACGCCATGCCCGATGTCACTTCCGTCCAGGTGCAGATCCTCACCAAGGCGCCCGCCCTCGGCCCCCTTGAGGTCGAGCAGTTCATCACCCGCCCGGTGGAGAACGCGATGAGCGGTCTTCCCGCGCTGGAGCAGATTCGGTCTGTTTCCAGGTACGGGATCTCGGTGGTCACGGTGGTCTTCAGGGACGGCACCGACATCTACTGGGCCAGGAACCTCGTGGCGCAGCGCCTGTCGGCCGCGCAAGTAGCCATCCCCCCGGATGTGGAGCGCCCCGAAATGGGTCCGATCACGACCGGCCTGGGAGAGGTGTTCCACTTCGTGCTCGAGGGCGACGGAGTGTCCTCCATGGAGCTGCGGACGATCCTCGACTGGGACATCGCTTACAGGCTGCGGAGCGTGCCCGGAGTCATCGAGGTCAACTCCTGGGGAGGGCTCGCGAAGCAGTTCCACGTCCTGGTCGATCCCGCGCGGCTTCTCGCCTACCGCCTCTCCCTGCCCCAGGTGTTCGAGGCCCTGGAGCGCAACAACCTGAACCGCGGCGGCGGGATCATCGAGAAGGGGGGCGAGGCGTACGTCATCCGCGGGGAGGGGATGGTCACGGGGATCGAGGATCTCGAGAAGGTGGTGATCGGGACCACGGGCGAAGGGACTCCGATCCTGGTGCGGCAGGTCGCGGAGGCCCGCGAGGGGCCGATGCTGAGGATCGGCGGCGCGACCCGGGACGGGGAAGGGGAGACCGTCATCGGCATGGTCCTCATGCTCCAGAACGAGAACGCCAGGGAGGTGGTCTCCCGCGTCAAGGCGGCCCTCGTCGAGCTCGAGCCATCCCTGCCGAAGGGCGTCCGCATCATTCCCTTCTACGATCGGCAGGCCCTCGTGTCGCGGGTCATCGCCACGGTCTCGAAAAACCTCGTTGAAGGAGGCCTGCTGGTCTTCGCCGTCCTCCTGCTCCTGCTGGGCAACCTCCGCGGCGGTCTCATCGTGGCCTCGGCCATTCCGCTGTCCATGCTGATCGCCTTCCTCGGCATGGTGCGTGCCGGGATCTCCGGCAACCTGATGAGCCTCGGCGCCATCGATTTCGGGCTGATCGTGGACGGCTCGGTCGTCATGGTCGAGAACATCATCCGGAGGCTGGCAGGCAGGAGCCTCCGGCCCGAAGACCGCCGCGAGGCGATCGCCGGCGCGGCACGTGAAGTGGGGCGTCCGATCGTCTTCGCCGTCGGGATCATCCTCATCGTTTACCTTCCGATCCTCACCTTGAGCGGCATCGAGGGGAAGATGTTCCGCCCGATGGCCTGGACCGTGGTCTTCGCGGTCGCCGGCTCGCTCCTGCTGTCGCTGACGCTCGTCCCCGTCCTGTGCTCGCTGCTGCTCCCGGAGCGGATCGACGAGCGGGAGACGTGGCTTCTGCGCCAGGCCCACCGGCTCTACCGCCCGGTCCTGCGCCGGGCGATGGCCCGCCCTCGCGCCACGGCGCTCGTCGCCGGGTCGGTGTTCGCCGTGTCGCTGGCATGCGCGGCGCTGCTCGGAGCCGAGTTCGTGCCGCGCCTCGACGAGGGTGATATCGTGATTCAGGCCTCGCGCCTGCCCAGCGTCTCCCTCTCGCAGTCCCTGTCCTCGACCACCGAGATTGAAAAGGTGCTCCTCCGTTTCCCCGAGGTGCGTACGGTGGTCTCGCGCACCGGCAGCCCGGAGGTCGCCACGGACGTCATGGGTCTGGACCTGTCGGACGTCTTCGTCATCCTGAAGCCGCGGAAGGAGTGGCGGAGCGGGAGGGATCGGGAGCGCCTGATCGCCGAGATGCACGAGGCCCTGGAGGCGGCCGTGCCGGG
>JACQNT010000166.1 GCA_016202915.1 Acidobacteriota bacterium | reverse complement strand
GCGTAGGGATCGCGCCCCGCGTCGACGTGGAGCGAGCTGACCGCCGGCCTTCCGAACCTCAGGCCGAAGGGCAGCGTGGAGCCGCTTCCGGGGCTGGGGAGCGCGGCAAGCGCGTTCCCGCCGCCTTTGGCGATGATGCCCGAGAAGATCGGTGCCGGGACATCGATCCTGGAGGCCTTGGCCTCGGCCGCGAAGCACGCCGGGCACGGAACGTACCCGTTCTCGAGAGCTTCGGCGAGAGGTTTCTCGTAGCCACGTCCGCGGACGTCGCCGCTCCCCGCCTTGTGGAAGACGGTCCCCGGACGGGACACGACCACCATCGGCTCATCCGCGACGGACGACGCGGGGGGCAGGACGAAGGCCACCATCGCGGCGACTGCCAGCGCCACCACCAGACTCTTACCCTTCTCCATAGTCGCTCCCTTTAGAGGGAAAGCACCAGTCGCGCATAGATACCACCATCCACGGCGCCGCGTCAAGACCCTTCCCCATGCCAGGCGGGGACCGCGACCGAACCGGGAAATACCGCAGCTCCCATCAGGACAGGCCCAGGACCCGGCCCTCGTCGTCGAGGTCGAAATGGACCGCCGCCGGCACCGCGGGGAGGCCGGGCATCGTCACGATGTTTCCGGTCAATGGGTAAATATAGCCGGCTCCCGCCGCGACGCGCACGTCGGTGACCGGCAGGGTGAAGCCCTCGGGCCGGCCCTTGAGCTTCGGGTCGTGGGACAGGGACAGGGGGGTCTTCGCCATGCAGATCGGGAGGCCGCCCAGCCCCTCGCGCCGGCAGAACTCGATCGTCCCGCGGGCCGCGTCGGTGTAGCTGACGGCCGCCGCGCCGTACACCCGGCGGGCGATGGTCTCAATCTTCTCCTCGATGCGGAGCGCGGCGGCGTACAAGGGGCGGAAGGCGGAGGGGGAATCGGCGGCGCGCACCACCGCCTCGGCCAGCTCGATACCGCCCGCCCCGCCGCGCCCCCACACGTCCACCACGACCGCGGCGCTGGCGCCGGCGGCGCGGGCCCGCGTCACCACCTCCTCCATCTCGGCCCGGGTGTCGCCCTCGAAGCGGTTGATCGCCACGATGGCCGGCAGGCCGAAGAGCCTGACGTTCTCGATGTGCTTGGCCAGGTTGGAGCAGCCGCGGCCGACGGCGGCGACGTCCGGGCGCCGCAGCGGCGAGGGATCGGAGCGCGAGAACTCCTCGCCGCCGTGCAGCTTCAGGGCGCGCACCGAGCAGACGATCACGGCCGCGGACGGCGTGATGCCGGCGGCCGGGCACTTGATGTGGAACAGCTTCTCGGCGCCGCAGTCCGAGCCGAACCCGCTCTCCGTGACGACGTAGTCGGCCAGCTTCAGGGCCAGGCGGTCGGCGAGGATCGAATTGTTCCCGTGGGCCACGTTGGCGAACGGCCCGCAGTGGATCAGCACGCCGCCCCCCTCGAGGTTCTGCACGAGATTCGGCTTCAGCGCGTCCCGGAGGAGCGCCGCCATCGCTCCCTGCGCGTGCAGCGCGCCGGCGGGGACACCCCGGCCGTCGCGATCGACGGCGATCAGGATCCGGGACAGCCGGCCCTTGAGGTCGCCCGGGCCCGTGGCCAGGCTCAGGATCGCCATCACCTCGGAGGAGGCCGTGATGTCGTAGCCGCTCTCGCGCTCGACCCCGTTCGCGCCGCCGCCGACGGCGACGCGGACGCGCCGCAGCGCCCGGTCGTTCAGGTCGAGGCTGCGCCGCCACAGGATCGTCCCGGGATCCAGCCGCAGGGGGTTGCCGTGGTGCAGGTGGTTGTCGATGAGGGCCGCCAGGAGGTTGTGGGCCGCGGCGACGGCGTGGAAATCGCCCGTGAAATGCAGGTTGATCTCGTCCACCGGCACGACCTGGGAGCGCCCCCCGCCGGTCGCCCCGCCCTTGACCCCGAACACCGGCCCCATCGAGGGCTGCCGGAGCGTGCTGAGGGCCCGGCGCCCGATCGCCCGCAGCGCCTGGGCCAGGCCGATCGTGACCACCGTCTTCCCCTCGCCGAAAGGGGTCGGGTTGATGCCCGTGACGCAGATGTACCGTCCGTCGGGCCGCCCGCGCAGCCGTTCGAGCGCGGCGAGGTTGATCTTCCCCTTGTGGCGGCCGTAGGGCTCGAGTTCCTCGGGCAGGAGCCCGATCGATTCGGCGAGGGCCTCGATGCGCAGGAGCTTCGCCTGGCGGGCGATCTCGAGATCGGAGGGCGTCAAGGCGTGCTCCGGGGCTGCGCCTGGCCCTCCTCGAGGGCGCGGCCCAGGTCGTCGACTTCCGGATCCGAGGGATCGGCCTCCCTGGCCCTGCGCCACGCGGCGCGGGCCTCATCGCGCTCGCCCAGGGCGAGCAGGGCCCGCCCCAGGAGAAGGTGGCCCCGCGCCGTGTCGGCATACTGCAGCGCGGCCCGCGCCTCCGAGGCCGCCGTCCGGGCGTCCCTGCGGTGCAGGGCGATGGCGGCCGCCAGAAGGTGGCCCTCCGCGGTGTAGGGGTGGGGATCCCACGCCGCCCTGCCAAGCATGGCGGCCGCCTCGCCCCAGCGCTCCTCCTTGGCCAGGAGAGCGGCCGCCTGGAAGGCGGCCTTGGGGTAGCCCGGGAACTCCTCGACCGCCCGCTTGAGGAGCTGCAGCCTCTTCTTCGAGTCGGTCGTGTCCATTCCCCTGCAGTAGGTCTCGAAGGCCAGGAGGGGAAGCCCTCCGAGATGCCTCGCAACCGCTTCGGATCGGGAGGGCACCCGCAGCCCCTCGTCGAGCGCCAGCGCCACGGCGACCTCCTCCTGCACCTCGAGCAGGTGCCGCAGGCGGCCGGTCCGCGTCGTCCAGGGCCGGCCTTTTTCGGCGACCAGGTCGAAGGAGCGGGCCTGCAGGGTCAGCCCGCCGTCCTGCACGTTGAAGCGCCCGAGGACGATACGGTCGGGGCGCGCGCCGCCTGGGCGCGCCCGCATCTTCCGCCCGAGCTCGAGGACGCTCGCGAGCGCCAGCGGGGCGCCGGAGGGGACGCCGTTCCCCTCGAGGAGGACGGCCCGCTCCTCCTCGTCCACCGTCTTTGCCCCGAAGCCGAGGAGGTACTCGCCCAGCGACAGGGAGAGGCCCGTCGACAGCCACTCGAGGGAGGGCTCCTCCGCGATGTTCTCGAACGGAAGGATGAGATAGGTGTGGCCGGCCAGGGCGGTGAGATCCTCGCCGGCGGCCAGGATGGTGAGCGGCGCGCCCAGGGCCAGGGCGGCCGCCAGGGCCGCGCGCTTCAAGGGCCGGTTCTCCGCGGGCGCTGCTCGATGGGGGCGGCCTCCTCGACGGTGTCGGACTTGCCGAAGAACATCTTGCCGGCGGTGGTCTGCAGGACCGAGGTCACGGTGATGTCGATGTTCCTGCCGATGTGCCGCTTGGCGTTGTCCACCACGACCATGGTGCCGTCGTCCAGGTAGCCGACGCCCTGGTTGGGCTCCTTCCCTTCCTTCAGGATGAACACTTTCATCGCCTCTCCGGGAAGGACCACGGGCTTGAGGGAGTTGGCGAGGACGTTGATGTTGAGGACCTGGACGCCCCGCAGCTCGGCGACCTTGTTCAGGTTGAAATCGTTGGTGATGATCTTGCCGTTCAGCTGCTTGGCGAGCTCGATCAGCTTCATGTCGACGTCCTTGATGTCCGGGAAGTCCGCCTCGGAGATGATGACCTTGACCTCCGGTCCCTTCTTGATCCGCTGCAAGATGTCGAGCCCCTTGCGCCCCCGGTTCCGTTTCAGGGAGTCCTGGGAGTCGGCGATGTATTGCAGCTCGCGCAGCACGAACTGCGGCACGACGAGCGTCCCGTCCAGGAAGCCCGTCTCGCAGACGTCGGCGATCCGGCCGTCGATGATGACGCTGGTGTCCAGGATCTTGTAGTTACGCTTCTGCCCGCCCTCGGTCCAGGCGGAGCGCAGGCCGGCCAGCGTGAAGCGCTCCCCGCGCGCCGCGCCGATCGCCAGGCCGGTGTAGCCGAAGAGGAGGAAGAGAAAGCCGCGCAGCGCGAAGGCCGGGACTTCGGTGAGCCCCTCGAGGGGCAGGAGAGCCACCACGACGCCGGCGGACGCCCCCCCCAGAAGGAGGCCTGCGAGCCCTCCCAGGAGGATGTTCAGGTCCTTGCCGCGCAGGAGATATTCGAGCGCGATGATGGCCGCCGCGACGCCGGCGCCGATCGCCAGGCCGGTGAGGTCGAGAGGCTCCAGCCGGATCGGCCGCACCGACGAGCCGTATAAGATCGACAGGAGGACCAGAACGGCCCTCAGGATGATCGAGCCCACGGGAATCACCTCTGTTCCGCCCGCCGAGCGGGCCATGCGATGACATCGTCGGACCGTACGAGGAAACGGGCCAGCCGCAACACGCCGACATCATAACGTGTCGGCGATGCCTCGACTAGAGGCGTCCGAATCGTGATGCGACGGTCGGATGGCCGCCGCGGAGGTACAGACGCGGGACACGCGCCCCCACTCCGCACAGCACCTCCCAGCTGATCGTCTCGGCCCAGGAGGCGATCTGATCGGCCCCGAGGAACTCCTCCGCGTCGCCCCCGATGACGACGGCGACGTCGCCGAGGCGGACGCCCGGGATCTCCGTGACGTCGAGGGTCGTCAGGTCCATGCTGACCCGGCCGACGATGGGCGCCCGCCGGCCGCGCACCAGGACGTGACCGCGGTTGCCCAGGAGCCGGGGCAGCCCGTCGTCGTAACCGATCGCCAGGGAGGCGATGCGCGCGGGGCGCGGCGTGACGTAGGCGCGCCCGTAGCCGATGGAGGTCCCGGCCGGGACGTCTTTCAGATAGATGATCGTGGACTTCAGGGACAGGACCGGCCTCCAGGGGAGGGGGGAGACCTTGCTCGAAGGCGGGTAGCCGTAAAGGACGATGCCCGGGCGGGCCAGGGTCAGCCAGGCGGCCCGGTGATCGGTGACGGCGGCGCTGTTGGCCAGGTGGATCGCCTCGAGGGCCAGCCCGCTCGATCGCAGCGCCTGGACGGCGCCCAGGAAGAGCTCGACCTGGCGCTCTGTGAAGGGGTCGGAGGGGTCGTCGGCGGCGGCCAGATGGGAGAAGGCGCCGGCGAGCCGCACGCGCGGCGAGCGGGCCAGGACGGCGGCGAAGGCCACCACCTCCGCCGCCGGCACCCCCAGGCGGCCCATGCCGGTATCGATCTTGAGGTGCGCGGAGACCCGGGTCCCGCGCCGCCCCGCCGCCGCGTCGAGGGCCTCGACCTGATCGGCCCGGAAGACCGCGGGGGTCAGGCCGTGCTCCAGGACGAGATCGGCCTGCGCCGGCGCCAGGCCTCCGAGCAGGAGGACGGGCCGCGTGACGCCGGCCCGCCTCAATTCGACTCCCTCCTCGGGAAGCGCCACGCCGAACCAGTCGACCCGCTCCTTCTCGAGGGCCCGGGCGACCTCCACGGCGCCGTGGCCGTAGGCGTCGGCCTTCACGACGGCCAGGACCGGCACGCTCCCGAGGGTGCGCCGCGCCAGGCCCAGGTTCCAGGCCAGCGCCTCCAGGTCGATCTCCGCCCAGGTCGGGCGGTGGGCGTGAAGCGGCGGCGGGATTACCCCTGCCGCCACTCGAGGTCCTCGAACTTGGTGTACTCGCGGATGAAGGCCATGTCCAGGTTGCCGATCGGCCCGTTGCGCTGCTTGGCGATCATGATCTGGGCCCGGCCGCGGTTCTCCTCGCTTGGCTTGTACGCCTCCTCGCGGTAGATGAACAGGACCACGTCGGCATCCTGCTCGATGGCGCCCGACTCGCGCAGGTCGGAGAGCTGCGGCCTGCGGTCGCCGCCGCGCTGCTCCGGGGCGCGGGAGAGCTGCGACACGGCGATGACAGGAAGCCGGAGCTCCTTGGCCAGCTCCTTGAGGGAGCGGGAGATGTCGGAGATCTCCTGGTTGCGGTTTTCGAAGCGCGTGCGGCTGCGCATGAGCTGCATGTAGTCCACGATGATCAGGTCGAGCCCCTGCTCGAGCTTCAGGCGACGGCTTTTGGCGCGCATCTCCAGGACCGAGGTCCCCGCGGTGTCGTCGATGAAAATGGGGGCCGCCGCCAGCTCCCCGAAGGCCGTGATCAGCAGGGCCCACTCCTCCCGGGTCAAGCGGCCGGTGCGCAGGCGGTGGGCGTCCACGCGCGCCAGCCCGGTGAGAAGCCTCAGGAACAGCTGCTCGCGCGACATCTCCAGGGAGAAGATCCCCACCCGGCGGCGCTCCCGCAGGCCGACGTGCTGGGCGATGTTGAGCGCGAAGGAGGTCTTGCCCATCCCCGGGCGCGCCGCCACCACGATCAGCTCCGAATCCTGAAGCCCTGAGGTGTACTCGTTGAGGCTCGCGAAGCCGGTGGGCAGGCCGGTGACCAGGTCGCGGTGCTCCTGCAGCCTCTCGATCGTCTTCAGGCTCTGGTCGGCGATGACCTTCATCGGGACGAAACCGCTGCGCAGCCGGTCCTGGGCGATCCGGAAGATCAGGCTTTCCGACTGGTCGAGGATGTCGTCGACCTCCTGGGACGCCTCGTAGGCCGTGGAGACGATCTGGCTGCCGGCCTCGATCAGGCTCCGCAGGACCGCCTTCTCCTTGACGATCCGGGCGTAGTACTCGACGTTCGCCGAGCGCGGCACGCCGTCGACGAG
>JACQNT010000165.1 GCA_016202915.1 Acidobacteriota bacterium | reverse complement strand
CGGCGCGCCGAGCTATCTCCACCTGCTGGTGGCGGCCGCCCCGCCTCGCGGGGGCCGGCGGCGCCGCGCCGGGCTGGGCGACGACCGCCCACCGGCGCGGCGCGCCTCGGGTCTCCCGCGCCCGGCCGCGGTACACCAGCGGCCACGGGCTCGGTCCGACACGCCCCCGCGAGGCGGAGCGGCCGCCACCGGTCCGTGGGAGGGGCTCACGCGGACTGGCAACAGCAGCTCATGGCTTTGTCTACTCAACGGTCGTTGCGGTCGCCGTTCCCAGGTTGCTTGGGGAGGCACGGGCGCGGGGGGCAGCGCCTCCGCCCCGCGGGGCCCTCTCGGAGCGCGTCCGTGGCCGCTGGTTTTCCGCGGCCGGGCGCGCGAGAGCGGAGCGGCGTCGCGGCCGTCGGCGCTCTCTGCCGATCCGGCCGCGGCGACCGCGTGCCCCGCGGGGCGGAGGCGCTGCCCCCAGAAACCGCGATGGCTCAGCGCTCCTCCACCCTGAAGTGCCCGATGATCGGCCCCCAGCGGGTCAGCAGGTACCTGTCGGAAACGCCGCCGGCATCCTGGTGGCTGTCGATGATGTAGGGCACGCCGGAGGCTGAGGCCCGGTCCGAGACGACGCCGGCATGCCAGACGCGGGACCGGCCGTAATACACCAGGTCGCCCGGGAGCCACTCCGGCAGGTGCTCCGGATCGGCGCGGGTCGTCAGGGACCGGGCGTGCCTCCTGAAGTAGGCGAGGTGGTTGACGGTGAGGCGGTGGTCCAGGTTGGGATCGAGGCGGCGCCGGGTCACGTAGGCGGCGGGATGGGCGGCGCGGTCCTCATGAAGGAGACGCTGGAGATCGATCCCGGCGTGCCGCAGGGCGCGGACGATCAGATCGACGCAGGCGCCCCTATCTTGAGGCACGTCGCCGTCCGGGTACGGGATCTCGAAGTAGGCGGCGTCGTACCTGGCGCCCCGCGCGAGCCAGATCTTCGCCCCCTCGAGGATCGCCCGGTTGACGGCGGGGACCTCGCGGTCCCCTCCCCCCGGCGCGGGGCCGTCCGGAGCGGCGGCCGCGAAGGCCAGGCACGCCGGCAGCGCCACCGCGCCGCCGGCCGCCAGGAGACTGCGGGAGATCATAGCGCGCTGCGACGACGAGCGAGGCGGTGAGCCGTGGAGGATTCGAACCTCCGACCCGCTGATTAAGAGTCAGCTGCTCTACCAGCTGAGCTAACGGCCCACGTCCGCTCTGAGTACCTTGGGGTGAGTGATGGGACTCGAACCCACGACAACCGGGGCCACAACCCGGGGCTCTACCACCTGAGCTACACTCACCGCATATCGACGACGCCGGCGGCGATCGTCCCGGGCTCTGCCGGGATCGGTGGCGCGCCTGAAGGGATTCGAACCCCTGACCCACGGCTTAGAAGGCCGTTGCTCTGTCCCCTGAGCTACAGGCGCGTCGTACCTCCCGACCGGAACGCGCGCCCCGGCCGCCGCCACCACGAAGGACCCTCACGAGGCCCGGTATCTTACCACAGCGCTCCGCCGTGCCCGCAACGAGGCCCCGGCGATGACGGAACTGAAATCGCCATCCCGCGCGTTTGATCAGCCTCCCCTCAAACCATAGATTGGCCGGTGCCGCTTCTGGGCTCGGACGGCGGGAGTGTCTTTCCGCCCGTGGGGAGGCCGGGGCCACACGTGAGACGTTTCATCGCGGTCTCGATCGTCGTTGCGGGGCTCGGGCTGCAGGCTCCCGGGGCCGGGCCGTGGAGCGGCGAACGCGGAGCGCTCATCACGGTCGTCCTGAGCCAGCGCATCGAGCCGTACCAGCAGACACTGTCCGGATTCCGCAGGGCGCTCGCCGGGGTCCGGCCCGCCCCCGAGTACCGGCTCATCGATCTCGACGGAGCGGAGGCGCCCGGCGCCGCCCTCGCGGCCGCCGGCGGAACGCGCGCCGACCTGCTCGTGGCGATCGGGACCCGCGCCGCGCGCGCCGTCCGATCGCACGAACCCGGCGTCCCGGTCGTCGTCGCCTCCGTGACCGACCCTTACTCGCACGGCGGCGGCGGCGCCTGGGTCGCGGGCGTCAGCATGGAGTTCCCGTACTCCCAGCAGTTCCAGACGCTGCGCTCGGTCGCCCCCCGGGTCAGGACCGTCGGGACGCTCTACGAGAGCGGCAACAGGTCCCTGATCAGCCTGGCGGAGGCGGCCGCCCGGGAGGCGGGGCTGAAGCTGGTGCGCGTCGAGGTCCGTTCCGTGGACGAGATCCCGGCCGCGCTCGAGAGCCTCATCGGGCGGGTGGACGCGCTCTGGGCGATCCCGGATGCGACGGTCTTCTCCCAGGAAACCGCCTCGTACATCATCCTCCAGACCCTGCGCCATCGGATTCCCTTCATGGGGTTCTCCCAGAACTTCGTCAAGGCCGGATCCCTCGTCAGTCTCTACCCCGACTTCGAGGACATCGGCTACCAGGCGGGGGTCATGGCGCGGGAGGTGCTGGGGGGAAAGAGGCCCTCCGCGGGCGGGATCGTCACCCCGCGGAAGGCGATGCTTGCCGTCAACCTGCGCGTCGCGGACGTCATCGGGCTCAGCATCCCCGCCGAAGTCCGCAGGCGCGCCAACGCGACTTACGAATGAGGTGCAGCATGAGAACAAGGCGATCCTCCTGGCGCACTCTTCTGGCGGGGGCCGTTCTGTCGGGCCTGCCTCTGGCGGCCGGCGCCCAGCCCTCGCCGCCGGCCCCCACCGGCGACGAGGCCCTGTTCGCCGACATCCCCAAGGTGATCAGCGCCTCGCGCTACGAGCAGGGGGTCAACGAAGCGCCCGCCAGCATCACCATCGTCACGGCGGAGGAGATCCGCCTGTTCGGCTACCGCACGCTGGCCGAGGTCCTCAGGAACACGCGCGGCTTCTACGTGTCCTACGACCGCAATTACGAGTACGCGGGGACGCGCGGCTTCGGCCGCCCCGGCGATTACAGCAACCGCGTCCTGGTGATGGTGGACGGGCACACGCACAACGAGAAGTGGGCGGGGGCCAATTACATCGGCCAGGATTTCGGGATCGACCTCGACCTGGTGGAGCGGATCGAGATCGTGCGGGGGCCGGCCTCGGCGCTTTACGGGTCGAACGCCCTGTTCGCGGTGATCAACGTCATCACGAAACGGGCGCAGGACGTGGAGGGCCTGAACCTCCGGGCCGGAGGGGGCAGCTTCGGCAGCGGCGGCGCCGGCCTCCTCTTCGGGAAGACGCTCGGGGAGAAGGGGGGGTTGCTCCTGGGGGCCTCCGGCCACGGCGCGACGGGCCAGAACCTGTTCTACGAGGAGTTCAACGCTCCCGCCACCAACTTCGGCGTCGCCGAGGATGCGGACGGGGAGCTGAGCGGCGCCCTCTTCGGCCGCCTGCGCCTGAACGACTGGACGGTCGAGGGCAAGGCGAGCCGCCGGAAGAAGGAGGTCCCGACCGGATCGTACGGCACGATGTTCAACGACGGCAGGAACTACACCTCCGACGGGCGCGGGTTCGCCGAGCTGCGGCGCGAACGGATCACGGCGAACGGGGCCGAGACGACGGCCCGCATCTACTACGACTGGATCGACTACTACGGCGACTACATCTACGACAACCCGCCGATCACCGTGAACCGGGACGAGGGCGGGGCGCAGTGGGCCGGAGCGGAATACCGCTGGGGCAAGAGGGCGACGCGGCGGCAGCGGCTCGTGGCCGGCGCCCAGTACGAATACAGCCTGAAGCTGTTCCAGAGGAACTACGACGAGGACCCGTTCCTCAGCCGGCTCGACCAGGAGTTCCGTTATTTCAACTACAGCGCCTACGCGCAGGACGAGATCACCCTGGCGCCCCGGGTGCTCCTCAACCTGGGCGTGCGCCACGACCGGTACCAGACCTTCGGCGCCTCGACGAGCCCGCGCGCCGCGCTCATCTTCTCGCCGCGCGCGGCCACCACCCTCAAGCTCCTCTACGGATCGGCGTTCCGCGCCCCGACGACCTACGAGCTCTACTACGAGGACGGCGGCATCTCCATCAAGCCGAACCCGTCTCTCGACCCCGAGGAGATCAGGACCGTCGAGGCGGTCTGGGAGCAGGGCTTCCGGCGGCGCTTCTCATTCGTCGGATCCGTCTACCGGTACACGATCGACGACCTGATCAGCCAGGTCCTGGATCCGGCCGACCTGCTGCTGCAGTTCAGGAACGCGGAGACCGTCGTCGCCCACGGGGCCGAGATCGAGATCTCCGGGAGGCTGGCGCGCGGCGCCTTCGTGCGCTTCTCGGTCACGCACCAGCGCGCGCGGGACGACATGACGGGCCGGCGCCTGACCAACTCCCCCGAGCGGACCGCCCTCGCCAGCGTCGCCTTCCCGATCCTGGGAGGCCGCTCCGACCTCGCCTTCCAGGCCCGCTACATCTCTCCCCGCCTGACCCTGGCGGGAGGCGAGACGCGCGCCGCGTACGTCGGCGACCTGACGTTCACCTCGGGAAATCTCTGGCCGTGGTTCGACGTGACGGTGGGGGTCCGCAACCTTTTCGACCGCGACTACGGGGACCCCGGCGCCGGCGAGCACGTCCAGGACCAGATCCCGCAGGACGGCCGGTCCTATTTCGTGGCGCTGCGCCACCGCTTCTGAATCGCCGCTACCGGGTCACTCCACGATGAAGGGGTAGGTCCGGACCAGGCCGCCATCGTCCTCCACCACCAGGGCGTGGCGGCCCGGTCGCAGGCCGGCCGCGGGCAGCAGCAGTTCAAGGGGCGCGCGGTGGGCCTCGACCTTCCCCCAGGTCCCCACCCACAGATCCGCGCCGTCCGGCCCCTGGAGCCTCAGGCGGTAGGGCGGTCTGGGCGTTTCCCCCGCGGCAACCGGAACGAACACCAGGCGGTGTACCGCCTGGGGATCCTCCGTCCGCGCGATCCGGACCGGCGAGGTGCCGGCGGCGATCCCGCGCGGGCCTTCCAGGAGCGCCACCGGCGGCTCACCGGATGATAGGAGCAACGGGGCCGGGCCGGGCGGCGGCACCGTCCGGCGGCCCACCAGCCAGGCGACCGGGAGGAGGGCCAGGAGCAGCAGGACCGACACCTGGAGCCGGACGTTCCGGCTCCCGGCCGATGCCTCATCCATCGGTCTCCGGCTCCGCAGGCACGAAGGCCCCGGTGCCGCGCGTCCGGCGGCCACCGGGGCCCGTCATGAGATGGCGCGCCTGAGAGGATTCGAACCTCCGACTCCCAGCTCCGGAGGCTGGTGCTCTGATCCACTGAGCTACAGGCGCGTGTCGCGGAGCGATGGTCGGGGCGAGTGGATTTGAACCACCGACCCTCTGCTCCCAAAGCAGATGCGCTACCAGGCTGCGCTACGCCCCGAGAATATGAATCCGCCGCGCCTCCTTGTAGCATCCCGCGGAGCGGGCCGTCAAGGTAGAATCCGTCCGAGGCATCCCCGGTTCCTGGCGTGATGAGGGAGGACGTGCGTTGAAGTTCGGCATGCTCGGGTTTCCCAAGGTCGGCAAGACGACGCTCTTCAACATCCTGACCGGCGCGCACGTCGCGGTGGACAAGTACGCCGCGGGGAAGTCGGAGCCGAACATCGGCGTCGCCAGGGTCCCGGAGGCGCGGCTGGACCGGCTGGCGGCCATGTTCAGACCGAAGAAGACGACCTTCGCCCACATCGATTTCCTCGACATCCAGGGGCTGCAGAAGGGCGAGGCGAAGGACTCGCTCTACCTCAAGGAGATGCGGAACGTCGATGCGATCGCCCACGTGGTGCGCGCCTTCCGGGATCCCGAGATCGTGCACAGCGAGGGGCCAATCAATCCAAAGCAGGACATCGAGACGATGGAGACCGAGCTCATCCTGGCGGACCTCGAGGTGGCGCAGCGCCGGGTCGAGCGGCTGGAACTCAACCTCAGGAAGGCCAAGAACAAGGACGACGAGCTGGAGCTGCCGGTCGTCCGCCGCTGCCTTGAGGCCCTGGAGAAGGAGACGCCGATCCGGGAGCTCGATCTGCAGGAGGATGACGTCCGGAAGATCCGCGGCTTCGCCTTCCTGACCGCCAAGCCCCTCCTCCTGACCCTCAACCTGGACGAGGCTGATGTCGGACGGATCGCATCCAGCATCGACGACTTCGACCTCGGCGACAGGGCGGCGCGCCGCGGCACGGTCGTGTGCCCGATCTCGGCCAAGGTGGAGGAGGAGATCGCCGCGCTCGATCCCGCCGACGCCCGGGTCTTCCTCCAGGACCTCGGGCTTTATGAGTTTGCGAAGGACAGGCTCCTGAAGGCAGCGTTCGGCTTGCTGGGGCTCATCCAGTTCTTCACCGTCAGCGAGGAGGAATGCAGTGCCTGGCCGATCCGCATCGGGACGAAGGCGCTGCGGGCCGCCGGGGCGATCCACTCCGACTTCGAGAGGGGGTTCATCCGGGCGGAGGTCGTGACGTACGAGGATCTCATCGCGGCTGGGAGCATCCATGCGGCCCGGGAGAAGGCGCGCCTTCGTTCCGAGGGAAAGGACTACGTGGTGAAGGACGGCGACGTGATCAACTTCCGCTTCAACGTCTAGCCGATCCTCCCACCGGATCCGGTTCCCGGGGCGGCGCCGCTCAGCGCCGCGAGGGCCCGCGCCACGGCGTCGTCCTGGTCCTCGGGCACCGTGCGCAGGTCGATGAGCACCTTCCCCCCCTCGATGCGGGCGATGACAGGCGGGTCGGAACCGCGCAGGCGTTCCTCGATGGCCCGGGTCGAGAGGCGCTTCGACGCCACCGCCAGGAGCGCCGTCGGCAGCCCCTCCTCCGGGGCCGACCCGCCCCCGAGGAGGGAGG
>JACQNT010000164.1 GCA_016202915.1 Acidobacteriota bacterium | reverse complement strand
GGGGTGCAGGCCTACCGGACGAAAAAGACCGTGTTCGGTCGGGAGTGGACCGTGGTGGTCACCCGCAGTCAGAGTCTGCTCGTGGGCCAGTTGCGCGGCATCGCCCAGCATCTGCGCAAGCGACGAGGTGCCCTTTTCGCCCTGCAGGCGAAACTCGCCCGCAGCCAGCAGCCCGGGGCCAAGGGTAAGGGGTACACCCGCGCCAGCCTCGAACGGCACGCCGCCCGGCTCCGCCGCGGTCAATACCTGAAAGACATCCTCAACATCGAGGTCAAACAGCGCACAAGCCATCTCAGCGTCTCGTTCCGAACCGACTCCCAGGCGCTCGACCGGCTCACCCGCACCGTCCTCGGTAAGCGGATCCTCTTCACCGACAATCACGCCTGGTCGACGGAGGACATCGTTCTCGGCTATCGCAGCCAGTACCACGTGGAGGCGGCCTTCCGCCAGATGAAGAACCCCGCCTTCGTCAGCTTCTGTCCGGTTCGACACTGGACGGACCAGAAGATTGAAGTCCATGCCTTCTACTGCGTCCTGGCTCTGCTTCTGGCAAGCCTTCTACGCCGCGAGGTCGCGCGCCAGGACATCCGCTTGACCGTCGACGCCCTGCTCGATCAACTCCAGGGAATCCAAGAGGTCATCAACCTCTACACCCCCGAAGGGCAGCGCGGCGGTCGGCCCCGGGCCGTCCGCGTCCTCACCGGGCTCACGCGGCTGCAACAGCAGCTCTACCGCACCTTGAACCTCGATCGCTTCCGCGCCCGTTAGCGTATACACCCCGATCGACTGAAAACGCAGATGCAGTGCACCCTTCCACACCCTCGTGGTCAATAACCCGGAAGGTCGGGCTAGGGGCGGTCCCCACCGTGGCGCGTGGCACGGTTCGGCGCAACCGCGCCGGCGCGCGCGCGCCTCACCTCGCGCTCGGTCGCGGCGCCCGCTGAACACCGGCGGGACGGACCGCCCCCTCGCGACGGCCCCGCGCCACGGCGGGGACCGCCCCCTCCCGGGGATGCCTCGGGCGCGCGCGCTTCGGTGTTAAAATGGCTTTTTCCCGGGAGAATCGCCTGGACGACGCCACGCCCATCACGCGGGAGGAGGACCTCCAGGGTTACTTCGACGGCGGCTCCAAGCCGCGCGAGCGCTGGGGCATCGGCCTGGAGTACGAGCGGGTCGGCGTGTTCCGCGACAGCGGCCGCGCCGTGCCCTACGAGGGGCCGGCCGGCGTCGAGAAAATCCTGCAGGACCTGGCGCGCGAAGGGGGATGGACGCCGCACGAGGAGAGCGGCCGTATCCTCGCCCTGTTCCGCGACGGCACGCACGTCACACTCGAGCCCGGGGCGCAGGTGGAGCTTTCCGGCGCGGTCCACCGCAGCCTGGCGTCGCTCAAGGAGGAGCTCGCCTCCTTCGTCACCGCGATCGAGGAGGCCTCGCGGCCGCTGGGCATCGCCTGGCTCGGCCTGGGGCTGCAGCCGGTCTCCTCCCTCGACGAGATCGGCTGGATCCCCAAGCAGCGCTACGGGATCATGCGGGAGTACCTGCCGCGCCGGGGAGCGCGCGCGCACGTCATGATGAAGCAGACGGCGAGCATCCAGGTCAACCTGGACTACTCGAGCGAGGCGGACGCCGCCGACAAGCTGCGCACCGCCATGGCGATCTCGCCGCTGATCACGGCGCTGTACGCCAATTCTCCCCTGACGGAGGGCCGGCTGAACGGCTTCATGTCGCAGCGCGCCTGGGCGTGGCGCGACACCGACCCGGACCGCTGCGGGCTGCTCCCCTTCGTCTTCAAGGACGGCGCGGGCTTCCAGGACTACCTGGACTACGCTCTCGACGTGCCGATGTTCTTCGTCGTGCGCGGCGACGCCTGGATGCCGGCGCGCGGCCTGACATTTCGCAAGTTCATACGGAAGGGGTTTGAGGATCACCGGGCGAAGCTGGCCGACTTCGAGCTGCATCTCTCGACCCTGTTCCCCGAGGTCCGGCTGAAGCGCTACCTCGAGGTGCGCGGGGCCGACTCGGGCGAGCCCGCCTCCTGCCTGGCCCTGGCGGCGCTCCTGAAGGGGATCCTCTACGACGGGGCGTCGCGCCGGGCCGCCTGGGAGCTGGTGCGGGACATGAGCTTCCGCGACCGCGAGCGGCTCCTGGACGACGCCTGCCGGCTCGGGCCCGCGGCGCGCCTGCCGCTCCCGTCCCAGCGCAACGAGGGGACCGCCAGGGGCGGCGCCCTGGCCCGCGACCTGCTGATCGAGATCGTGAGGCTGGCCCGCCAGGGCCTCAACAACCAGGGGTGCCCGGCCGAGGAGGCGCATCTCGATCTCCTCGACCGGCGCCTCGGGGGCGAAGGAGGCTGCCCGGCGCACCGCCTGGCGGCCGACTGGAACGGGCCGATGGGGCAGGACGCGCGCCGGCTGGTCGAGGCGCTGTCGCAGGCCGCCCTCGAGGTCGGCTGATTGGCCATCATCGAGAGCGTCCCCAACATCAGCGAAGGGCGCCGGGGCGAGGTCATCTCCGCCGTCGCCGACGCGGTCCGGAGGAGCGGCCCGGTCCGCCTCATCGACCTCTCCTCGGACGCCGACCACAACCGCTCCGTCCTGACACTCGCGGGCGATCCGGAGGCGGTGCGCGCCGCCGTCGAGGCGCTGGTCGCCGCCTGCGTCGAGCGCATCGACCTCAGGGCGCACCGCGGCGGGCATCCCCGCATGGGCGCGGTGGACGTCGTCCCCTTCGTGCCCGTCCGCGGCGCCACGATGGAGGACTGCGTCCGGCTGGCGCGCTCCGTCGGCGCGTGCATCGCCTCCCGCCACGGGCTCCCCGTCTACCTCTACGAGCGGGCCGCGACGGCCGCGCACCGGAGCAACCTGGCGGAGATCCGCAGGGGAGAGTTCGAGGGCTTCCCCGAGAAGATCAAGGACCCGCTCTGGAAGCCCGACTTCGGGCCGGACCGGATCCATCCGACGGCCGGCTGCGTTGCCGTGGGGGCGCGCGAGTTCCTGATCGCCTACAATATCAATCTGAAGACCGACGATCTCGACCTGGCGAAGAGCATCGCCCGGACGATCCGCGAGAGCAGCGGCGGGCTGCCGTGCGTCAAGGCGATGGGGGTGACGCTCAAGGAACGCGGCTGCGCCCAGGTGTCGATCAACATGACCGATTTCCGCACCACGCCGCTGCACCGCGTGTTCGAGACGGTGCGCACCGAGGCCGCGCGCCGCGGCGTGGAGATCGCCGGCAGCGAGATCGTCGGCCTGGTCCCCGGGGAGGCCCTGGCCCAGGCGGCGGAGTTCTATCTGCGCCTCGAGGGGTTCGACGGCTCCAGGGTCCTGGAGCGCCGCCTCGAGGAGGAGAACGGCGGATGAAGCGCGCCGCCCGGGGCGGCGGCGGCGAGGTCACCGTCGCGATCCAGGGGGAGCGCGGCGCCTTCTCCGAGCTGGCCGCGCGGTCGCTGTTCGGACCGCGGGCGGCCATCCTCCCCTGCCCCGATTTCGACGCGCTCTTCAGGGCGGCCGAGAAGGGCCGCTGCCGCTACGGACTCGCCCCGGTGGAGAACACCATCGCCGGATCGATCCACCGCGTGCACGACCTGCTGCTCGATTCTCCCCTGCGGGTCGTCGGGGAGGCGATCGTGCGCGTCCGCCTCAGCCTCATCGCCCTGCCGGGGGCCCGCTGGCACCAACTGAAGCGCGTCTATTCCCACCCGGTTGCCCTCGCCCAGTGCGAGGGGTTCTTCCGGCGCCACCCGCGGCTGATGCCCGTGGCCACCCACGACACGGCGGGGAGCGTGCGCCTGCTGCGCGAGGAGGGAGCGCGCGACGCGGCGGCGATCGCCCCGGAGATCGCGGCGCGCCTGCACCACGCGCATGTCTTGAAGACCGGCCTGGAGGACCACCGCGCCAACTTCACGCGCTTCTTCCTCCTGGCCCGCGACGGGCGCCCGATCGGCCGCCCCGACAAGACCTCCGTCCTGTTCGCGACGCCGCACGTGCCGGGAGCGCTGTTCCGCTGCCTGGGGGTCTTCGCCCTGCGGGACATCAATCTCTTGAAAGTCGAGTCGCGACCGCTGGCGGGCCGGCCGTGGGAGTACGTCTTCCACGTCGATTTCGAAGGGTCGGCCGCGGAGGAGAGGTGCCGGCGTGCGCTTGGCAACCTGGAGGAGGCGTGCGATTTCGTCCGCGTCCTGGGCTCCTACGCCCGGGCACGGTCCCCGCGCGGCTGAGCGCGCGCCACCACGTCGCCGATCCCCGCGACCTTCTTCGGCCCCCCTTTCCGGGCGCCCTTCAGCGCCTGGGGTCCCTTCAGTGGCAGCCGCACCCGGTCCCGCAGCCGGGGCCGGCGCCCGTGGCCGCCGACTGCGCCGCGACGGCCGCGGGCGAGGGGCCGAGCGGCACGTGCTTGCCGGCCGCGTAGATCGGGTGCCGTCCCTTCTCCTTGAACCACTGGGCCGTGCTGTGGGTGGAGAACATCTTCTCGACGATCTGCCGCCAGCCGATCCCGGTGTTGTAGGCGCAGAACGACACCTCGCCCACCTGGGTGGCGTAGGGGATGATGCACATCTCCGTGCGCCGGAAGTCGTAGTTGAACAGGTCCTGGAACCACATCCCGGCCACCATCATTATGCGCCAGTTGTAGCGCGCCCTCTCCGCCAGCCCCAGCTTGGCGCCGTTGTGCCCGTCGATGATCTTGATCATCTCCCAGAGGTTCATCCCCTCCGGCATCTCGCTGAACCGGACGTTCCGCAGGATCGACAGAATGAACTGCAGCACCGTGAGCGGCCTCGGGCGGCAGGTGTCATTGATCAGCTTCAGGTCCTCGAGAAGCCGATCGGTGTCCAGGATCTGCGGGAAGGGGACGGCCTGGCGGGTCGACTGGTTGACCAGGAGCATCGTGCCGATGCCGCAGTTCGGGTGGCAGCCGCATTTCATGGCGCCCCACTCGGCCTCCATTCCCTCGAGCTGGTCGCGCAGGTCCGAGAACGGCCCCGAGGCCGACAGCGGGTACCAGTCGCGCAGCGGCTCGGTGATGCCGAGCTGTCCCTTGAGGTCGTGCGCCAGGTGCGACAGGGTGTAGCGCTGGCGCCGGCGGGTCGCGTCGTCGATGTCCTCGTCCCGGCCCGTGAACGACACCGGCTGGAACGACACGGCGTTGATCTTGTCGACGTTGTCGATGGCGAACTTGACGATCGGGCCGACCTGGTCCTGGTTGATGGTGTTGACGATGGTGGTGACGAGCGTGACGTCGATGCTGGCCGCCTTCAGGTTCTCGATGGCGCGCTTCTTGACGTCGAACAGGTTGCCGACGCCGCGGTGGTTGTTCGCCTCGTTGGTGACCCCGTCGAATTGAAGATATGCGAGGCGCAGCCCGGCCGCCCTGGCCCGCTTCGCGAAATCGAGATCCTGGGCGAAGCGGATGCCGTTCGTGGCGCACTGCACGCTGAGATAGCCGAGCTTCCGGGAGTAGGCGATGGCGTCGAGAAAGTACGGCGACAGCGTCGGCTCGCCGCCCGAGAACTGCACCGACATCTGGCGGCGCGGCTTGACGTTGATCGAGTTGTCGAGGATCTGCCTGATGTCGTCCCAGGTCAGCTCGTGCACGTACCCCACCTGGTTCGCGTCCATGAAACAGGGGTTGCACATCATGTTGCAGCGGTTGGTCAGATCCACGGTCAGCACGGTCCCGCGCCCGTACTTGACGGTGGACGACCCGTGGTTGTGGAACGGGTCGGGGGTCATGCGGAAGTCGCGGCCGGGGTACAGCCTCTCCATGCGCCGCAGGAACTGCGAGTCGATCGCCATCAGGTCCTCGAAGCGACCGTGGCGCGCGCACTCCTTCTCCATCCAGACCTGCCCGTCGCGCTCCACGATGCGGGCCTTGATCTCGCCCGGCTTCCCTTCGATCAGGATCCGCCAGTCGCTCGCGCCCGACACGATCTTTTCCCGCACCTCCTTGACGCACTGCGGGCAGAGCGAGTCGGTCTCGCGGGGGAACCCGAGCTGCGGGAAGCTGCGCTCCTTGGTCTTCAAGAGGGGCGCGGGGGCCCACCTGGGGTGGAACGTCCCGTAAGGCAGGCGGCGGTTCACCGCCTGGAAGGCGTGCCAGGCGAGGTTGGCCACTCCCTTCAGCCCGCTTCCCAGGATCACGCCGGGGCGCAGGGAGCGCGCCAGGGTCTTCCCCCCGGCTGGCGCGGTGCCTCGCGGCCCGGAGGGGACCGGCGCGGGACGGAGCCGGGGAGCGTTCGACCCGCTCTCGGACAGTTCGGGTGCCCGGGCCAGAGCCTGATTCATGTCCACTCCTCCTTGAGATATCTGAGCGTTGGATTCGGGGTTCAGTTCGGGGTCCTCCTCACCACGACGGCGGAGCCCGTTTCAGTCCGGCTGGCAGGACCGCGTCTTCTCCTGGAACCTCAGGACATCGCAACGGTCCAGGAGCCTCTTCGCCCTGCGGATGCGGGCGCGCAGCCGGGCGCGGCGCGCACAGCGCCCCCCCACGGGCGACGCGCCGGGGGGCCAGCGTCCCGAGAACCTCGAGGGCGGAGGCCCACGCGCCGCGCCTCTCGCCGATGGCCCAGGTCCGGTTGTGCCTCAGGCGGAATAGCGGCCGCCCCGCGGCGCCCGCGGAATGACCGGACAAAGCAGACCCGATTCGTCCGAAAGACGGCAAAGTTAGGCCCTCGCTTCTCAGGAAACCGCCTGCAGCATGTCCTCGAGCGTGGTCTTTTCGAGGATTGACGCGACCTTCCTCTGCACCTTCCCGAAGACCCGCCGCACGTGGCAGCGATGCTGCCGACCGCGCTCCCTGAGGTGGTCCAGACAGCGGTGGAACTCGATCGGCCCCTGCAGCGCCTCGACGATCTCGCGGAGCGTGATGCGCCCGGCCGGCCGCGCCAGCAGGAACCCGCCGCGGAAGCCGCGCCGGGAGCGGATGAGGCCGCGGGTCGCGAGACGCTGGAAGATCTTCGACAGGAACGTCTCGGGGATCGCCGTGGCCCGCGAGATCTCGCGGATGAGCGCCGGCTCCCCGCCGTGATGACGGGCGAGGTACAGGATCCCCTCGATGCCGTACTCCACGCCCTTCGTCAGCTGCATGGCCCCGCCCCGCGACCGGACGAACGGACTCTTAGTAGCAGAGGAGAAAGGGGTTGTCAAGACATTTCGGGCCGTGGCCGGCCGCTCACCCTCCGGTCTCCCTTCCCCGGATGCCGTAGGTGCGCATCTTGCGATACAGGTTGCTGCGCTCCAGCCCGAGGAGCTCGGCCGCCCGCACCACGTTGCCCCCTGCTTCCTGAAGCCTGAGCAGGATGAACCGGCGCTCGAAGTTCTCGCGTCCCTCCCGCAGGGACGCGAAGCCGCGCCACAGGTCGCCGGAGGGCTCGCCGTCCGCGCCCAGGACCTGCGCCACGTCCCCCCGGCCGATTGCGTCACCCGGGACCAGGATCACCAGCCGCTCCATGAGGTTCTTGAGCTCGCGGACGTTACCGGGCCAGGGATATCCCGTCAGGATCGGCAGGGCTTCCGGGGCCAGCCTCCTGATCCGGCCGTGCTCCCTGGAGAAGTGGTCCACGAAGTGCCGCGCCAGGAGGGGGACGTCCTCCGCACGCTCCCGCAACGGCGGCACCCGCAGAGGCACGACGTTCAGGCGGAAGTAGAGGTCCTCGCGGAAGCGCCCGGCGGCAATCTCCCCCTTGAGGTCCTTGTTCGTCGCGGCGATGACCCGCACGTCCACCCGGATCGTCGATCCGCCCACCGGCTCGAAGGCCTGCTCCTGCAGGACCCGGAGAACCCTGGCCTGGGTCTTCAGGGACATGTCGCCGATCTCGTCGAGGAAGAGCGTGCCGCCGTCGGCCATGACGAAGCGTCCCGGCTTCGTCTCGGTGGCGCCCGTGAATGATCCCTTGACGTGCCCGAACAGCTCGCTCTCGATCAGCTCCTCCGGAATCGCCGCGCAGTTCATCTCCACGAAGGGCTCCTCCCGGCGCGCCGACAGGGCGTGGATGGTGCGGGCCACCAGCTCCTTCCCCGTGCCGTTCTCTCCGAAGATCAGGACGCGGCCGTTGGTGGGGGCCACGCTCTCGATCTGCTCCTTCAGGTGCTGGATCGCCCTGCTGTCCCCGATGAGGTCCATCCTCTCGCCGAGCTGCTCCCGGAGGTGGCGGATCCTCTCGTCCTTCTTCTTGTCGGCCACCGCGTTGCGGAGCGTCAGGGCGACCTTCTCCAGCGACAGCGGCTTCTCGATGAAATCGAAGGCCCCCAGGCGGCCGGCTCGATGGGCCACGGGGATATCGGCGTGTCCCGAGATCATGATGACGCGCGGCGGCGAGGGCAGGGCGATGATCGATTCCAGGACGGAGAGGCCGTCGCGCCCGGGAAGCCACACGTCCAAGAGGACGGCGTGGTACGGCTTGCGCCGGACCATCTCCAGGCAGCGCTCGCCCGACTCCGCCAGATCGACGGCGTAGTCCTCGTCCCTGAGGATGCTGCAGAGGGAGTTCCTCACCCCATCCTCGTCGTCCACGACGAGAACGCGTTCCTTGGCCATCGTTCTCCCGGCTCCCGGCCGGCATCAGCCGCGCGCCCTTGGCGCCGGCTGCACGCCGGCTTCTAGATCAACCGCGCGCCCGCCGCGTCCCCGGCCGGGAGCTCGATGACGAAACGCGCGCCGCGCGGCAGGTTGTCCTCCACGCGGATCCGCCCCCGGTGGTCGGAGATGATGCGGTGCACGATGGCGAGCCCCAGCCCGGTCCCCTTCTTCTTGGTCGAGAAGTACGGCAGGAACAGCCGGTCGCGGTCCTCCGCCCGGATCCCCGGGCCGTCGTCCGCCACCTCCAGGAGGACGGTCCCCGCCGCGGCGTCCCGCCGCGCCTCGATCGTCACCTCCCCGCGGCCGCCCATCGCCTCCACGGCGTTGTCGAGCAGGTTCACCAGCACCCGTTTCATCTGCTCCGGGTCGAGCAGGACCCGCGGCAGGCCGGGCTCGCAGCGCGGGCGGATCGCCACCGCCTGGTGCATGCCGTTGTAAAGCGCCAGCGCCGAGGCGATGACCTCCTGCAGGTTCGTGGGGACCGGAGCGGGGGCCGGCAGCCGCGCGAAGCGTGTGAACTCGTCCACCAGGTTCTTGAGCGCCGCCACCTCCCAGACGATCGCCGCCGTCCCCTCCTCGACGATCGCATCGAGATCCCCGCTCCTCTCGGCGTACTTCTTGCGGATGCGCTCCGCGGAGAGCTGGATCGGGGTGAGCGGGTTCTTGATTTCGTGCGCCAGGCGGCGCGCCACCTCCCTCCAGGCGGCGATCTTCTGGGCCCGCATCAGGTCGGTCAGGTCCTCGAGCACCAGGATCGCCCCCAGGGGCCCGCCCGCGTCGTCGCGCAGGGAGGTGGCGCTGGCCGCCAGCGTGTAGGTCCGGCCTCCGGCCGGCAGCTCGATCTCGCGCGCCGCCGTGCGGTCGCCGCCGCCGGCCACCTCCGCGAGGAGGGCCTCGATGGCCGGCCGCCAGGCCTCCGGCAGGAGGTCGCGGAGCGACAGGCCCACCACCGCCCGATCCGGCTCCAGCGCCAGCAGGCGCCGCGCGGCGCGGTTCACGGTCGTGACCCGCCCCTCGGGATCGAGCGAGACGACCCCGGTCGTGATCCCCTGCAGCAGCGTCTCGATGTAGCGCCGCCGCTCCATCAGCTCCCGGTTGCTGGCCGACAGCTCCAGGTTGCGCCGCTCGATCATCTCCTTCCCAGCCTTCAGCTCGGCGGTCATCCGGTTGAACGAATCGACGAGGATGCCCAGCTCGTCACCGGCCTCGACCTCCACCCGGTAATCGAGGTTGCCGGAGGAGATCTCGCGGGTGCCCTGCGCCAGCGACTGGATCGGTTCGGTGATGCGCCGCGCCAGGTAAAGACCGATCCAGGTGACCGAAAACAGGACCACGAGGGTGATCAGCGCGAAGACCAGCACGTACACCCTCTTGATCAGCCCCTTCTGCGCCCGGATTTGTCTGTAATCTTCGTTGCTCCGTGTGGCCGCCGCCGCCATCCGGGCCAGGTCGCGCGGGATGTAGATGCCCACCGTCACCAGGGCGGAGGCGGGCCCGCCCGGGTCCTCCTGGACCGGGTGCCCGCTCCGGATCAGATGGCCGCCGCGGAACTCGGAGACCCAGGTGAACGGCTCGCCCCGCAGGGCCGCTTCTTTCAGGTTGACGGGGATGTCCTGCAGCTCCCCGGTGGCCGGGACGTGCGGATCGAGGACCAGCCAGGGCGGGGCGCGCCCCGCCTCGATGGCGACGAGATCGAGGCGGTACTCCCGCAGCAGGCTCCCCAGCGCCCTGTGGATGCCGGTCTCTGCCGCGGGCGCCAGGAGTCCCCCGTCCCGCACGCGCCGCGCCACCTCGCGGGCGAACGCCGCCGCCCGGGTCCTGGCTTCCCCGTAATAGGTGTCCACGATCGCCTGCGAGGTTTCCGTGAACCGGTCCATCGGCTCGTTGAACCAGCGGTCGACGCTCCGCTGGATGAGGTGCAGCGCCGCCCAGAAGATGATCCCGGAGGGGACGAGCCACAGGAGCAGGAGGGAGAACACCAGCTTGGTGCGGAACCGCGATCCCAGGATCCCCCGCCGCCGCTCGATCAGCGCCTTGATCAGGTTGCGCATCAGGAGGGTGACGAGCGTGAGCACCAGGATGGCGTTGGTCAGGAACAGCACCGAGAGGAGGAGGGAGTTGGTGATGTAGGGCCAGGAGAAATCGCCCGCGCCGCGCAGCAGCAGGTAGCCGCCGAGGAGGACCAGGATCAGCGCCAGGATGCCGAACTGCATGATCCGATCGACCCGCAGGCGGGGGGGAGCGGGCGGGCGGTCCACGGGCTCAGGGCTCGGTGGCAACGGCTTTCTCCTGGGGGAAGGCGATCGGGACGCGGGCCCAGCCGGTGTTGCGCGGCCAGGGGATCAGGTAGAAGCGCCACATCAGGCCGAGGTTCGATTTCGCCTTGAGGTAGTGTTCCCGCCCGGGGGCGAGGGCCCCCGTCTCGAGCACCGGCACGTCGCGCAGGGTGGTCAGGAAGTCGCGCATGGCGGCGGCGTCGCCGGTGACCTGCGTCTCGACGAGCTCGCCGTCGAGGCGGCGGGTCAGGGCGTACTGCCGCGTCAGGGTGTCGTAGCGCACCGAGCACTCGACGCGGCGTTTCGCCAGGATCTCGTCGGGGAGACCGGCGCGGCGCCGGTACACGTGAAGACGGTACTCGACGGTGGTCTCGAGGCCGGAGGCGATCTCCTCGCTCACGTCCGGGGAGATCCCCCCTGCGAGCCGGCAGGAGGCCACCAGGGCGTCGCCGTCGCGCGCCACGTTCAGGTCGGTCAGGGCCGGCTCGGTCTCCGCGGCGCTGGCGGCGGCGCCGCAACAGAGCAGGACGACACCGACGACGCTGGCTTTCATCTCGCGCTCCGGGAGGAATCGGCCCGCGGCCCCGTCCCCTGGCCGCCTGCCGTCCGTGGCGCCCGGCAAGCAGGCAGTCTATCGAAGGGGCGCGGCTCTGGCAAGGGGCGGACGAACTGAGATGTCCCCGGTTTGGGGCGCAGGCCCCTCCGCGACGCGCGACGCGGCGT
>JACQNT010000171.1 GCA_016202915.1 Acidobacteriota bacterium | reverse complement strand
GAGTCGGCGACCAGGATGCCGACCCGGCTCGACTCCAGGATGCTCTCGTTGAACTCCTTCAGCGCCTCGACCTCCCGCACCTTCTCCTGCACGGCGCTGTAGAGCCGCGCTCCTTCGAACGCGACCGCGGCGTGGCGGCAGAGCGAAATCAACAAATCGAGATCCTCGGTGGTGAGCGGCTCCCCGCCGTGCGGCGTGCCGACTCCCAGGACGGCGACGATCTCCCCCTCGACCAGCATCGGCAGGAGGTACTCCAGGCCGAGGGTGTCGATCAGATGGCTTCCGGTCTCCGTCTCCGCCACGCCCGGATGGTCGCGCAGGGACAGGTAATCGACCGTGCGCAGGCGCTCGACGATCGGGTCGTCGAGACGCGGCCCGCGCCCCGGAGGATCGTCCTCCAGCACCCGGCCGGCGGGATCGCGCACGAAGACCCGCGCCGTGTCGAGGCCGAAGGTCCGTTCCACGCGGCCGATGAACTTGCGCCGGAGCGTCGGCAGGCTCAGCTCGCGGTTCAGCGCCTCGCTGAACTCGGTGAGCGTCCGCCGGTAGTCGTAGCGCTCGCGGTAGAAGAACTGGTCCACGACGCTCTTCAGGCGCCGGTGCAGCCGCGGGTAGAAGATCGCCATCAGGAAGGTGGCCAGGATGAGGGCCAGGTTCAGGCCCCGCGGGGTGATCTCCCCGGCGGCGCGATCCATGACGACGTAGCAGGCGGCGTAGGTGACCCCTGCGGAGAGGAGCAGGCCGATCGCCACGATGCCGCGCTTCAGGAAGATGTCGAGATCCAGCAGGCGGTAGCGCACGATGGCCGCGGCGAACGCCAGGGGGATGACCGCCATCGGCAGGACCGACAGCTCGCTCCAGCCGCCGATCCGGATGTTCAGGGACCGGGGCACCAGGTAGAAGAGGGCCGCCGGCAGGAACCCGACCAGGCTCCCCCACGCCATCCACTTGAGCTGCCAGCGCGTCTGCAGCCTGCCGGCCGACAGGTACGAGCGCACCGCCTTCACGATGCCGGCGACGACATAGACCGCGATGTACAGCTCTTCCAGACGCTCCTTGAAGCGGATCGCCGCCACCGGGTCGTCGAAGCGGTAGACCCCTTTGAACGGCACGAGGTAGAGGTTGTAGGCGAAGAACAGGAGCGGGGGCAGATAGAGGAGGGCGCGCCGCAGGCGCCTGCGGCCGGAGGCGCGGTCCTCGTCCACCAGCGCCCGGTTGATGTGGAGGAAGAGCGCCGGCGCCAGAAGGAACCCCGCGAGATCGCCCCAGTAGGCCGACCAGTCGAGCAGCCCGCCCTGGCCGTAGTGCCGCAGGACCAGGAGCAGGAACATCGCCTGGCAGAGGAGGGCGAACGGCACGGCGGCGCGCGCCCGGCTGGCGCGGAGCCAGACGACGACACCGACCCCCAGAAACGTCAGGCCGACAATGAACAAATAATAATAGACGGGAGCGCCGCCGCCGATCCACGCCGGGCGGACGTTGACGCTGGTCTCCTCCCCGTCGCGCTCCACCTGGTAGGCGAGGGTCCCGCCGCGCGGCACCTGGTAGGGGGCGTCCTCGGCGGCCAGGGCGGAGGTGATCGGCCGGCCGTCGACGGCGCGCAGGCGATCGCCGGGGCGCAGCCCTCCCTTCCAGGCGGGCGTCCGGGGGAGGACGGCATCCGCCACGACGCCTCGCGAGGTGTCGACCCACTCGACCCCCGTCTCGGGGGCCACCTCGGTGACCTGCGAATGGAAGTAAAGCGCGCCCCAGGCCAGGAACAGAGCCGAGAGCCCCGCCGCCAGCGTCCTCCTCATCTCACCTGCCTCTCAAAAACTGATCTCGACGCCACCTCTCAGCCGGGAGGCGGTCAGCGGCCCGTCGCCACCGGATCCCGCGTCGGCCTGCCCGGACAGAAGACCCTGGTAGGCCATGAGCACCTTCCAGCGGGCGCCCTGGTTGAAACGGGGCAATTCTTGTTGGACCGTCAGATCCACGCGCCTGTACTCGACGGCATCCGGCTGTTCCGAGCCCGCCTCCAGCTCACCCAGCACTCGCCGGAAATCGATCTGGACCTCGGTCTCCGTCGGAGCGTAGAGCGCCCGGACGCTCGTGAGGTAGTAGCGCGCCTCGCCGAACCGCAGGGCGGGAACCGGGGACTCCTCGATCGCCGGCGCCAGCCTCCCCTCCACGCGGCCGATGCTGCCGGAGATGCTGCCGTGGAGATCTCCGAACCCGCGCTGCACCTCGAGGCCCACCTCGTGGCGGCCCGCGGCGCCGTCGGTCAGGACGATCGGCCCGGCCGCCCCGGATCCAGGCAGCGTCTCCCCGCGGGGATCGTCCGCCATCTCCTCGAACGGCCGGTAGGAGACCGCCGCGGCGACCCGGGTCTTCCCCACCGGGCCGCTCTCCACGGCTATGAGGTAGCCGACCCGGCCCGCCTCCCCCCGCCCCGGTGAACCTTCGCGCGCCG
>JACQNT010000017.1 GCA_016202915.1 Acidobacteriota bacterium | reverse complement strand
GGAGGAGCTTCTCCTCGCGCACGTAGCGCCCCAGGATGCGCGGGAACGATCCGTAGGCGCGCGGGTGGGTCATCGTCTCTCCCAGGATGCCGTCCGGCCGGACGCCGGCGGCGTCGCAGTTGAACGACACCCAGGGCGTCGCCATCGCCTTCCGGACGTCGTCCTCCGACATCTCGAAGTAGACGGCATCGACGACCCCGCTCTCCTCCACCAGGAGATCGAACATCGCCTCGATCGGATCGACGCCGCGCATGGAGGCGACTTCCGACAGGCGCTTCCCCTGGTACTTCTTGTTGGCCTCGGTGCGCACGCCGGCGATCAGGATCCTCTCCGCCCGCCCGCTGTTCTGGAACAGGTTCTCGTACTCCTGTGAGGGCTCCTCTATTTGTCTTCTGATGCGGGCGCGCTCGACGGGGTCCTTGAGCCGCGCCACGAGCGCCGAAACGCCACCCTCCGCGGCAGTCGGCGGGAGGCTCGCGGACAGCCCCGTGGCCGAGGCGGGGTAGGGGTAGATGTCGGCGGTCATGTCGATGCCGCGGGCGCGCGCCTCCTCGATGGCGCGCAGGGCGTCGGCCATCCGCCCCCAGTTGGGCTGCCCCGCGGCCTTCAGGTGCCAGACCTCGACCGGGATCCTCGCCTGCGCGCCGATCTCGGCGGCCTCTCCCAGGGCTTCGATGAGCCGGTCCGCTTCATTGCGGATGTGGGTGGCGTAAATCCCTCCATAGCGCGCGGCGACCCTGGCCAGCTCGACCAATTCCGCGGTGTCGGCGAACGCCCCCGGCGGGTAGATCAGCGACGAGGAGAGGCCGAACGCCCCCTGCTCCATGGCCCGCGCCACGTGGCGCTTCATCGCCTCCAGCTCCCCGGCGGCCGGGCGGCGGTTCTCGCCCTTAAGGACCGATTCGCGCACCTGCGCCGCGCCGACCAGGTGGGCGAAGTTGATCGCGGAACCCTGCTTCGATAGGCGCCGGAAGTAGCCGTCGAAGTCGGTCCAGTCAACGGAGATCCGGAGTTCCGAGAGGAAGGTGGACATCTCGTTGACCGAGTAGGGAGTCATCGGGGCGACGGAGCCTCCCTCTCCGGTCAGCTCGGTCGTGATCCCCTGCGTCGTCTTGCCCGGCAGATGCGGATCAACAAGGGCGGTGTACTCCGACTGTCCGAGCATGTCGATGAAGCCGGGGGCGACGACGAGCCCGCGCGCGTCGATCGTCCGCTTCGCCCGCGCCTCCCCGAGGGGCCCGATGGCGGCGATCCGGTCGCCCTTGATAGCCAGGTCCGCCTCGAACCACGGGTTCCCCGTGCCGTCCACGATCCGGCCGCCGCGCACGATCACGTCGTAGGCTCCGCCGGCCGCCGCAGGCGAGGATGCCGGCCAGCCGAGCACGGCCAGTGCCAGGACGGCGGGGAGGATGCTGCCTCTCGACGCCGGACGAACGGAATGAGAAGGTCGCGCGGTCATCGGATTTCCTCCTCTTTGATCTGCGGGCCGGCCACGACCAGGACGTGACGGCCGAGCGTCAGGTACTTGCCGGCGGCCGCCTCCACCTCCCGCCTCTCGACGGCCTCGATCTGCGCCGGGAGCCGGTCGGGGTAGTCGATCCCCAGCCCGTAGAAGGCCGCGTCGGCCAGGAACGCGGCGGCCTCGGGGTTGGTCTCCATGTAGCGTGGCACGGAGGCGGACAGCGCGCGCTTCGAATCCTTCACCTCGGCGGGCGTCACGCCACACCGGAGCGCCTGGATCGTGCGCCGGATGAGGCCGACGGCCCGCGTGACGCGCCCGGAGGCGACCCCCGCCCGCACCAGGAAAGGGCCCGCTCCGAGTCCCGGGGCGAAGCGCGAGTAGGCGTAGTAGGCCAGCCCCGCCCGCTCCCGCACCGCCTTCCCCAGGCGCCCGCCGAGGCCGAACTCCCCCAGGACGTTGTTGAGGACCATCGCCGCCGGCAGGTCGGGTGATCGGCGCGGCAGGCCCACGAACCCGAGGGCGATGTCGGCCTGCGTCTTCCCCTCGATCGGCCTGACGATCGTCACCGGCGCCTCCGGAGGCCGCACGTCGGGGACCGCCACGCGGGGCTCCGCCGTCCCGCCGTCGCGCCACGCGCCGAACACGGCGGCGGCCCGGTCGAGCGTCCGGTCCGCCTCGAGGTCTCCCGCCAGGACCAGGATCGTCCCGGCCGGCCGGAGCCGGGCGCGGTGGAAGGAGCGCAGGTCATCCCGGCCGATGCCGCGGATGCTCTCCCGGGTCCCCAGCCGCCGGGAGTGGTACGGGTGACCGGCGGGGAAGAGGGCCGCGGCAAGCGCCTCCTCGGCGACGCTGGCGGTGTCCTGCTCCCGCTCGGCGATGGCGGTGAGCGTGCTCTCCTTCTCCCGCCGCACCTCCTCGTCGGGGAAGGTCGGCTCGACCAGCAGCAGGCGGAGCCGATCCAGGATCTGCGGCAGGTGCTCCGACAGGAGGCGGATCTCGATGTCGAGCGTGTCGCGCTGGGCGCGCGCCACGTAAGTCGCTCCCAGGAATTCGAACCCTTCGGCAATCGCCTCCGCCGACAGGTTGCCGGCCCCGCGGTCCAGGAGGCCGGCCAGGAGCGCCGCCGTCCCCTCCTTCCCGGGTGGATCGAAGGCGCAGCCGGCCTCCACGACCACCCGCGCCGCGATTGATCGGGCGGCACGGTTCTCACGGGCGATCAGAAGCAGGCCGTTGTCGAGACGGACCGATCGGGCCGGGATCGTGACGGATCGGGCCGGCATCATGGGCGCGGGCCACCCGTGGCGCCACCCGCCGGGGGCGGAGGGGGGGCACCCTGCGCGGGGACGAGGATACCCACCGTGCGGTGCGCCTCGTCGAGCCGCTGCCGGGCCAGCCGGGAGATGTCCTCGGCCGTCACCCGCCGCACGCGCCGGGGCAGGTCGAGGTAGAGCTGGTGGCTGTCGATCGTCTCGAAGAAGCCGAGCTGGTGCGCGACGTCCGTGACGCTCTCGCTCTCCAGCGCGTAGCGGGCCAGGAACTGGTTCTTCGCCCGGTCCAGGTCCCGGGCCTGGATGTCGCCCCTGGCCAGCCGGTCGATCTCCCCCAGGAGGACGGCCTCGATCCTGCCGGGATCGACCCCCTCCTTCGCCGTTGGCATGATCCTGTAGAGGTAGGGATGGCGGCTCGGGACGAGGGCGGTCACAACCTCGCTGGCGAGGTCCCCTTCGACCAGGGCGCGGTAGAGCCGCGACGACTTGCCGGGACCGCGGCCGCTGTTCGCCGCCCAGGCGTTGACGGAGGGCCCGCCCGCCAGGATGCCGTCGGCCACGAGCAGGGTCGCGAAATCGGGATCGGGCGCGGCCGGGGCGTGGAAGGCAAAGTCAAGGTACACGGCGCCGGAGGGGCGCCGCAGGCGCACGCGCCGCTCCCCGGACTGCGGCGGCTCGACGGTCCGCACGGGCGATGGATCCCCGCCCCGCCGGATCCTGCCGAAGATCCGCCGCACGAGCCCGAGGGTCTTCCGGGCCTCCAGGTCGCCCGCCACCACCAGGACGGCGTTGTTCGGCGCGTAGTAGGTCCGGTAGTGCCGGTAGAGATCGTCCCGGGTGATGGCGCGCAGGTCGGAGAGGTAGCCGATCGTCGGCCAGCGGTAGGGGTGGGCCTGCAGGGCCGTGCCGCCGACCTCCCTCTCGAGGTAGCAGCGCGGATCGTTCTCCCCTCCCTGCAACTCCGAGATGACCACCGTCCTCTCGCGCTCCACCTCCGCCTCCGGGTACAGGCAGTCGGTCATGCGCGACGCTTCGAGGCGGAGCATCTCCTCCAGGGCGGCGCTCTGCACCGTCTCGAAGTAGGTGGTGACGTCGAGCCAGGTGTAGCCGTTCCAGGTGCCCCCGGCCAGCTCGACCAGGCGCGTCACGTCGTCCTTGGAGATCGTGCGCGTCCCCTTGAAATTCATGTGCTCGACCCAGTGCGAGATCCCGGTGATCCCCGGCCGCTCATCGCGCGACCCGACGCGGTACCAGCACCAGACCGAGACCAGGCGGACCTGCCGCATCTCGCGCAGGATGACCGTCAGGCCGTTGTCGAGCCGCGCCACGCGCAGCCCTTCGCGGCCGCTGTCGCGCCTCATGACGGCCCCTCCGTGGGGCGGGCGAGCCCGACGGCCGGCCGCCGCCGCGGGCGGCGCGCCAGCGCCGCGGCCAGGGCCGCCAGGGCGGCGTACACCAGGCTCCCCACGACGAACGGGGCGCGCACGTCGAGGGCGGAGAGGAGCCCGGTCAGGATCGGGCCCACCGCCCCCCCGAGCAGGGCTATGCTCGACAGGAACGCGTAGGCCGTGGCGCGCACGGCGCCAGGGATGACGCCGCACGCGATGGTGTAGGCCAGGGTGGCCGCGCCGCCGACCGCCAGGCCGAGAAGGATCCGCAGGGCGGCCAGGGGCAGGACAGATCGGCAGATCGCCATCGGGGCGATGGCGAGGCCGCCGGCCGCCAGGCTCCAGATCAGGAGGTGCGCCGGCGCGACCCGGACGGCGCGCCGGCCGAGGAGATACGCCGAAGCCGCGCTCGCGGCGGCGCCCGCCGTCATCACGGCGCCGACGGTCGCCTGGACGGCGCTGCCGCGGGGCGCGAGGGCGGCGATGAAGAGCGGCATGCTGAGGAACAGGGACCGGTCCACCATGTTGAGAAGGAACAGCAGCGGCAGGAGCCCGGCGAACAGCGGCAGCGCGACGATCTGCGGCATCGACAGCGCTCCCTCCCGCGTCCCTGCGGGGCCGCCCTGGCCGGCGCCCCGGGGCACGACCGCCCTGACGCCGGCGGACACCGGCCCCTCCTGGGGCAGAACGATGGGCACGGCCTCCGCCTCGTCGGTCCCGGCGGGGATGTCCCGGTACAGGAACCGGACGAAGAAGAGGGCCGTGGCGCAGAGGGCGAAGGTCACCAGGAAGGCGTTCCGGATGCCGATGAGGTGCGCCAGGATCCCGCCCAGGGTGGGCCCCAGGGCGGTGCTGAGGATCTGCGTCGCCTGCAGGACGCCGACCGCCCGGCCGATGCGCTCGCGTGGGCAGCCGTGGGTCACCAGGGCCACCGACATCGTCCCGAAGCCCGAGAACAGGCCCAGCATGATCCGCAGCCCCAGGACCTGCCAGACGTTCGCGGCGAAATACATCAGCCCCCAGTGCAGGGCGATGGTGAACAGGACCCGCTGCACCATGATCTTCATCCCGACCCGGTCGGCGAGCCGGCCCCAGATCGGCCCGAGGAGGGCGGCCAGAAGGGGGCTGATCGTCATGAACAGGCCCGACCAGAGCGCGATGTCCTTGACGCCCCGCACTCCCAGGGACTCGACGTAGAAGGGAAGGAAGGGCATGACGAGGGTGAATCCGAGGAACACCATCGCGGCGGCGACGGTCACGGCGACCTGGTTCCGCCGCCACGGCTCGCGGGGAAGCAGAGGCCGGGCAGGGCGCGGTCGGGCGATCGGCTCGGTCATGAGCGGGTGATGGTAGCACGGCGGCCGGGTGGTCCGCGGTCGCGCGGTGGGGCGTCTTCGCTGACGGCGCGCGGGTGCGCTGGGCTACAATGGCGCGGTTTTCAGGAGCCCCGGTGCCGCTCTCCTCAACGCGACCCTCGCCAGGATACCGCTACGTGCCGCTCGTGGAGGTCTGGCGCGGCGACACGGTCGAGTCGGTGCACCACGGGGCGATCGCGGTCGTGGACTCCGCCGGCCGGGCGATCACCTCGGTGGGGGATCCCGCCTCGATCGTGGTCCTCCGCTCGGCGGCCAAGCCGGTCCAGGCGCTGCCGCTGCTCCAGTCCGGGGGGGCCGAGCGTTTCGGGCTCGGCGACGACGAGATCGCCGTGATGATCGGCTCGCACAACGGCGAGCCGTTCCACCTGGCGGCCGTGCGCTCCATCCTGGGCAAGATCGGCCTGGACGAGGGCGCCCTGCGGTGCGGCGCGCACCTGCCGTATCACCGGCCCGCGGCGCGGGAACTGCGGCGCGCCGGCGCCGGGCCGACCGCCCTGCACAACAACTGCTCCGGCAAGCATGCCGGCATGCTCGCCCAGGCGGTCCAGATGGGGGCCGCGGTCGCCTCGTATCTGGAAGCGGACCATCCGGTCCAGGTCCGCATCCGCCGGCTCGTCGAGTCGCTCTGCGGCGTCGAGGAGGGCGCGGCCGGGCTGGCGATCGACGGCTGCTCCGCGCCGACCTTCGCCGTGCCGCTGCGCGGCGCCGCCCTCATGTACGCCCGGCTGGCCGCCCCCGACGCCATGCCGCCCGGGTACGGCGAGGCGGCCCGCCGGGCCGTCGCCGCCATGCGGCGTCACCCGGAGATGATCGCCGGGACCGATCGGCTGTGCACCGCCCTGATGCGCGGCGGATCGAACGGGCTCATCGCCAAGATCGGCGCCGAGGGGATCTACGGCCTGGGCTACGCCCGCGACGGCAATGGGTACGGGGTCGCCCTCAAGATCGCCGACGGCGACGGGGTGAGGGGACGCTTCAGCGCGGCCCTCGAAGCGCTCCGCCAGCTCGGCGTGCTCGCGCCCGAGGCGGCCGCGGACCTGCGCGCCCGCTTCGTAGGGGAGATGCGCAACCACCGCGACCTCCTCGTCGGCCGCGTCGAGACGGTCTTCGACCTCGCAGGCGCTTCCGGCCGGCGCTCCTCCCGCTGAGCGTTTGCGATGCCGATCCTGGAAGCAAGAGGACTGCGCTTCGCGTACCGCCCTCCCGCCCCTCCGGAGGATCGCCCGCGTCCCGCGGCGGGCGGCGCTCCGGCGCTGGACGGCGTGGACGTCGCGCTGGAGGCGGGCGCCCTGACGGCGGTCATGGGCCCGACGGGCGCCGGGAAATCGACCCTGGTGCGCGCCCTGCACCGCGCCATTCCGTGTTTCTTCCGCGGGGACCTCGCGGGCGAGGTGCGCCTGGGGGGATCGAGCCTGGAGGGGCGGTCGGTGGCCGACCTGGCCGGAGAGGTCGGCGTGGTGTTCCAGGACTTCGAGTACCAGCTGTTCTCCAGCAACTGCGCCCTGGAGGTCGCCTTCGGCCCGGAGAACCTGCGCGTCCCGCCGGAGGAGGTGCGCCGGCGGGTGGCCCGGTGCCTGGAGGTCTGCGGCCTGGCCGGGTTCGAGGAACGTGAGCCGTCCACCCTCTCGGGCGGCGAGAAGCAGCGCCTGGCCATCGCGGCCGTCCTGGCGGTTGAGCCCCGGGTCCTTCTCCTGGACGAGCCGACCACCGATCTCGACCCCCGCGGCAAGAAGGATCTGCACCGTCTTCTGCTGCGCCTGCGCGACTCCGGGTGCGCGGTCCTGATCGTCGATACCGAGACCGAGGAGATCTCCCGGGCAGATCGCCTTTTGCTTCTCTCGGAGGGCAGGGTGGCGGGGAGCGGACCGCCCGCCGGCCTCCTCACCGACGTCGCTCTCCTCGAACGCTGCGCCGTGCGGTCGCCCGAGATGGTCCAGGTCCAGCACGGCCTCGGGCTGCCGCTCCGTCTTTGCGGCCCGGAGGAGTGCCGCGAGCTCCTGCAGGCCGCCGGCCTCCGGCCCGCTCCCGGCGCCCTGCCGCGCCTCGGGGACCGCCCGGCCGGCGCGCCTGGCGGTGCCGGCGCCGCGGGGGTCCCCGAGATCTTCCGCCTCGAGCGGGCGCGCTACGCCTATCCCGAGGGGGAGGAAGCGCTGCGTGGCATCGATCTCGTGATCCGGCGCGGCGAGTTCATCGCGCTCCTGGGGGCGAACGGATCCGGAAAGACGACCCTCGCGAAGGTGCTGGCCGGGATCCTGGAGCCCCGGAAAGGGAGCGTGTCGTTCCTCGGATCGCCGATCTCCGCGAGTCCACCCTCCTCGATCGCGCGGCGCGTCGGGTACATCTTCCAGAACCCCGACCACCAGATCGCCGCCGCCACGGTCGCGGAGGAGGTCGGCTTCGCGCTCGCGAACTTCGGGGCGTCACGCGAGGAGATCGACCGGCGCGTCGCCGAGGTCCTCCCGATCGTCGGCCTAGTGGGGAAGGAGGGGGAGGATCCGTACGTCCTGACCAAGGGAGAGCGCCAGAGGGTGGCGCTGGCCTCGGTCCTCTCCTACGGGCCGGAGGTGATCATCATGGACGAGCCGACGACCGGCCTGGACGAGAGGGAGCAGCGGCGCGTGATGCGGCTCCTGGCGCGGCTCAACCGGGAAGGGCGCACCGTCATCATCGTCACGCACGCGCTGCCGATCGTCGCGGAATTCGCCCGCCGCGCTGTCGTCCTCGTGGAGGGGAGTGTGGCGGCCGACGATTCGGCCGGCGCCGTCCTCGGCGCCGCCGCGCTCCTCGGCGACGCCGGGCTCGACCTGCTCCCCGTGACCCGCCTCGGCGCCCTGCACGGCGTCGCGGCCATCACGCCCGCAGAGTTCGTGGCGGCCTGCGGCGGACGCCTCGCGGACCCGCCGGGGCAGGGACGGAGGGCCTGAGGGATGCCCCTGTCCCTGTACGTCAGGCGCGACAGCTTCGTGCATGCCCTGCACCCGCTGACCAAGGTCGCCTTCCTCGCGACGATCTTCGCCGGCGGGCTGGCGGTGACCCACCCCCTGCCGACCGTCGTCCTGGCGGTCTATGTGGCGGCCGCGGCCCTCCTGGCGCGCGCCCTCCCAGCCTTCCGCGCCACCTGGCCGCTCCTCCTGCTGCTGTTTGCCGTGACCACCCTGATCTGGACTTGGGCCTACCCCGAGGGTGGCCCGAGGCTCCGCCTGGGGCCGATCGCCGTCCCGTCGCGCGGCGCGCTCTTCGGCCTGGCGATGGGGACGCGGCTGGCGGTCTTCCTCGCCGCCGGCCTGGTGTTCCTGGCGACGACCCGGATCGAGGCGTTCGCCGCCGCCCTGCGGCGGATCGGGCTGCCGTACACGGCGGGGTTCGTCCTCACCCTGGCCTTCCGCCTGGTCCCGGTCTTCGTCGAGACCGCCCTGACCGTCGCGCAGGCGCAGAAGGCCAGGGGGTACGAGATGGACCGGGGGCCGATCTGGACCCGCGTGCGCCGCCGATCGCGCCTGATCGTCCCGATCTTCCTGAGCGGGCTCCGCAACGCCGACGGGATGGCCCTGGCGCTGGAGGCCCGCGGCTTCTCGGCGGCGGGCGTCGCGCGCGCGCGGGTCGGGGCGGGACGGTCGGGCGGCATCCTGACGTACCGCTTCGGGTGGCGGGACGGGGTCGCGGCCCTGTCGCTCCTCGGCCTGCTCCTGTGCGTCGCCTGGCTGCGCGCCGGCGGCCTGGGGCGCGCCTGAGGCTATGGTATAATCCGCCGCCCTGCCAAAAGCCCTGCAGTGCCTGATGCCGCGCGCCTTCAAGGGGGACGCCATGAGCGCCGTGGTCGAGGTGGACGACACGAACTTCGCGACCGAGGTCCTGGGTTCCGCCCTCCCGGTGCTGCTCGATTTCTCGGCGGAGTGGTGCGGACCCTGCAAGCGGTTGGAACCGGTCGTCAGGGAGATCGCCGGCGAGTATGGCGGGCGCCTGAAGGTGGCGCGCCTGGACATCGACCGGGCGCAGGCGACCGCGGTCAGATACGGCATCATGTCGGTCCCGACCGTCCTCTTCTTCAAGGAGGGGAAGGTCCGGGACCAGTTGATGGGGTACGTCCCCAAGGACAAGCTGGTCGAGAAAATCGACCGCATTCTGTGAGAAGCCTCTCCTGATCCATCCCCGCCGTTCCCCGGGCTCCGTCGTCGCGTCGGCCGCCGTGGCAGCCGCGGTCCTCCTCGCCTTGCCCGTTCCGGCGCGCGCGCAGAAGCTGCCGGCGCCCCAGCCGGTCCCCGGGGTCCGCGTGGGGGATCTCGCCCACGACTTCACGCTGAAGGATCTGAGCGATCGGACGTTCAGCCTCAGGGATCTGCGCGGCAGGAAGGTCGTGCACGTCGTCTTCTGGGCGACCTGGTGCGTCCCCTGTCTTCAAGAGATCCCGATGCTGCGCACCATGTACGACAAGTTCAGGGATCGCGGCCTCGAGGTGCTGGGCGTGGTGGTGAACCTCAACCAGACGGTCCCGATCGTCAGGGCCGTGGCGCGCGACTACAAGGTCAACTACCCGATCCTGTTCGACGACGACGGGAGGATGATGGAGCGCTACCGTGTCTCCTCCCTCCCGCAGAACTTCCTCATCGGCAAGGACGGCACCATCCGCTTTGCCGGAAACGGGCTGCCGCGCAACTACGAGGCGCTGCTCGAGAGACTCCTCCAGGAAGACGGCGCGCCGGAGACCTCCGGGCGGCCGCCCGGGAAGTGAACGGCCCGCGGAGCGATCCCGGGCCTCCGCGGCCCGCGGTGCGGGCGATTCGGAGGGATCCGATGACGCCGCCACGTGCCCTGTCGCTCGTTCTTCCGCTTCTCCTCCTCGCCTCCTTCGCCCATGCCGGGGGCCCTCCGGAGGATCCCGGCCGGTCCTTCTGGTGGCCGGACGGCACCTACGACCCGAAGGTGCCCACGCCGGCCTCCGTTCTGGGGTACGAGATCGGGGATCACCTCACGGAATACGGCCGGTTCGAGAAGTACCTGGGAGCGCTTCAGGTCGGCTGCGACCGGATCCGCGTGTCCACGTTCGGAGAGTCGTACGAGAAGCGGCCGCTCTACCTCGCGGCCCTGTCGTCGCCCCGCAACCTCAAGGCCCTGGAGACGATCCGGGTAGACAATTTGAGGCTCGCCGACCCGCGCACCCTGGCGGGCGCGCAGGAGGCCGGGCGGATCCTGAAATCCAACCCGGTCATCGCCTGGATGAACTACGCCAACGACGGGAACGAGACCGCGGCGCTCGAGGCGGCCATCGTCACCCTCTACCATCTGTGCGCCGCGACGGACGCGGCCACGTTGGGGATCCTCGACCGGCTGGTCGTCATCGTGACGCCCGCGCTGAACCCCGAGAGCCACGAACGCTTCGTCGGCTTCTACAACGCCTTCCGGCTGGGCCCCTCCGGGTCGCCCGATCCGGACGCCCTGGAGCACCACGCCCCCTGGGGTCTCGACACCAACTACAACCACTATCAGATCGACCTGAACCGGGACGCCGGCCTCATGAGCCAGCAGGAGAGCCGCGCCATGGGCCGCGCCTACCTGGCCTGGCAGCCCCAGGTCTTCGTGGACCACCACGGCGAGACGGTCAACATGTTCTTCCCTCCCGTGGTCGATCCCGTGAACGAAAACCTTCCCGGCACGATGCGCAAGTGGCACGAGATCTTCGGGCGCTCGATCGCCGAGGGCTTCGACCGGTTCGGCTGGAGCTACTTCGTGGGCGAGTACTTCGACGAGTTCTACTTCGGCTACTGGGACACCTACCCGAACCTGCATGGCGCGGTCGGCATGACCTTCGAGACCGACGGCGGCGGGAGCAATGGCCTGCGCATCGAGCGTGAGGACGGGACGCTCCTGACGCTGCGCGACGGTATCCACCACCACTTCATCGCCACGATGCAGACGCTCGTGGCCACGGCCGGCCGCCGCGAAGAGAAGCTGCGCGACTTCTACGACTTCCGCCGCCAAAACATGGACGCCGGCAGGCACCAGGGGATCCGCGCCTACCTCGTCCCCCCGGGGAAGGATCCTGCCCGCGCGTGGTCCCTCGTGGAGACCCTCGTCCTGGACGGCGTCGAGGTGCAGCGGGCCACGGAGCCGTTCACCCTGGACCGGGTGCGCGGCTACGACGGCGCGGCGGCCGAGAAGAGGTCCTTCCCGGCGGGCACCTACGTCGTCTCGATGGCCCAGCCAGCCTCGTCGGTGGCGCAGGCCCTGCTGGAGAAGGATCCGAAGCTCCCGGATTCCTTCATCGAGGCCCAGAAGAAGCGCAGGGAGAAGAAGCTGCGCGACGAGTTCTACGACATCACCGCCTGGTCGCTGCCGGTCGCCTTCGGCGTGGAGGCGTTCTGGAGCGAGTCGGAGCCGCGCGTGTCCGCCGAGCGCGTGGGTGAGACGCGGCCCGATGCCGCGGGGCGGGTCCTCGGGGGAGAAGGGCGCTACGGCTACCTGATCCCCGGCGACTCCAACGCCGGGCTGGCCCTGACGGTGCGGCTGCTCCGGGAGGGGCACGTCGTGGGGATCGCCGACAAGGAGTTCGGGATCGGCCCGCGCGACTGGCCGCGGGGCACCACGGTGGTCCGGACCGAGAGGAACCCGCCTTCCCTGCGCGGGGCGATCGAGAAGGGGGCCCGCGACCTGGGGGTGGACGTGCTCGCCGTGGACAGCGCCTGGACGGAGCGCGGCATCAAGCTGGGATCGTCCCACGTCCGGATGGTGCGGTTCCCCAAAGTCGCTGTTGTGGCCGGGGAGGGGACCGATCCGAATTCATACGGGGCGATCTGGTTCCTGTTCGAGAGGGAATACGGCCTGCCGTTCACGCCGCTGACGTTCTTCCGGCTGGCGCGGGCCGATCTCGACAAGTACGACGTCATCGTCCTTCCTGACGGAGACGAGTGGGGAACCTACGAGGAGGTCGTGCGGGAAGGGGAGATCGAGGCCCTGGAGGGGTGGCTCCGGCGGGGTGGCGCGCTGGTCGGGATCAGGAAGGGAGCGCACTACCTGGCGTCCTGCGACCTCGGCCTGACGACCGCGCACCCGAAGGGGGAGGAGGAGTGCGACGACAAGGGCATCAAGGAGTCGGCGCCCGGAGCAAAGGGCGCCGCGCCGGGCTCCGGCGGGAAGCCTGAGCGCGCGTCCTCCGGCGAGCCGGAGTGGCGGCCCGAGAGGATCCCCGGGGCGCTCCTGCGCATCGATCTCGATCCCGACCACTACCTGAGCATGGGGTACGGCCCGGACGCCGCCGTCCTGGTCTACTCGGACATGATCTTCAACCCCTCGAAGAAAGGGGCGAACGTGGGGCGCTACGCCGCGGGCGACCGCCTGCGCATCGGCGGGTTCGTCTGGCCGACGGCGGCGGAGAAGATCTCCGGCACGCCCTACCTGGTCGAGGAGCGCGTCGGCGAGGGGAAGCTGATCCTGTTCGCCGACGATCCGAACTTCCGGCTGATGCTGCGGGGGCTCAACCGCCTGTTCCTCAACGCCGTCCTGTTCGCGCCGTACCTGGATTCGGAAGCCAGCGTCTTCTGAGCGCCCGGGGCCGGCTCGCCGACCCTGCGCCCGCCGATCGACGGGCCTCCCTGCGGGCGCGGCTGAGGCATTCCCGGTTTCTGGGGGCAGCGCCTCTGCCTCGCGGGGCACGCGGTCGCCGCGGCCGGATCGGCACAGGGCGCCGACGGCCGCGTCGCCGCTCTGCTCTCGCGCGCCCGGCCGCGGCACACCCCGCGGCCACGGGCGCGCTGCGAGAAGGCCCCGCGAGCCAGAGGAACGCTGCCCCCCGCACCCGCGCCTCCTTCAGTCACCTGGGCACAGTGGCCCCACAGCCACGGAGTCGTGAAGGCCGTGAGCGGGAAACGCCGGTCCGCGTGAGCCTATCCCACGGTCCGGTGGCGGCCGCTCCGCCTCGCGGGGGCGGGTCGGACCCAGGAGCCTGTCCGGGAAATGGCAATGGCCGCGCGCATGGGGCTTGCGAGTCGCAGGCAAGGCGCGAGGAGGAAGCGATGGGGAGCCATCGGTGACGACGAGTAACGCGGCATGCGGCCGCAACCCCCATGCGCCCGAAGGGTTCGGGCGGCGTGGGGCCGTCTGCGTCGTTGCCGCTCCTCGGCGATGTCCTGACATCGCCGTCGTCGCGGCGCCTTGCATCCGGCCCCACGGCGCCTCGAACGCGGCCGTTGCGATTTCCCGGGCAGGCTCCTAGCCCGTGGCCGCGCGTGGTATGCGCGGCCGGGCGAGGGAGAGACGAGGCGCGCCGCGCCGCTGGGCGGTTGGGGCCCATCCCGGCGCGGCGACGCCGTCCCCCGCGAGGGGCGGAGCGGCCGCCACCGGAAAGCGGGTGTGTCTCAGGGATCGCGGGCGGTTGCCCGGGCGATCAGAAGGCCTCGGGCACCGGAAGGCGTGGCAGGTCGGGGGCGGGGGCGCCGGGGGCGATGACGGAGTGCCGGCCGCGTCCCGGCTCCCGCTCGGGAAAATCCTCCCGGAAATGGGCGCCCCGGCTCTCTCTCCGCCGCAGGGCCGACTCGGCGATCAGGCGCCCGACGAACAGGAGGTTCCGCGCCTCGAGCCCGGACCTCGAAACCGGCCGGGGCATCAACCCGCGCTCCAGCTCGAGGATCGACCGGATCGCCCCCTCCAGGCTGCGGCCGTCGCGGATGATGCCGACCTTCCCCCACATCACCTCCCGCAGCGCCGTAACAGCCGGCCCCGCGGCGGCCGGATCGATCGCCAGGATCCCGGCCAGATCCGCGGCAGGACGAGCCGGCCGGGGAGGGGACCGCCGGTCGCGGAGGACCGCCTGCCCGGCCCGGGCACCGAACACCAGCCCTTCCAGCAGGGAGTTGCTGGCGAGACGGTTGGCGCCGTGCACGCCGGTGCAGGCGACCTCCCCGGCCGCGTACAGTCCGGGGATCGAGGTCCGTCCCCAGAGGTCCGTCTTGACGCCGCCCATCGTGTAGTGAGCGCAGGGCGCCACGGGGATCCGGTCCCGGCCGATATCCAGGCCGTACCGGGCGCAGGTCGAGGCGATCGTCGGGAAGCGCCGGCGCACCTCCCCCGGATCGATCCCGCCCATGTCGAGAAAGACACAGGCATGCCCGGTGGCCCGCATCTCGGCGACGATGCCGCGGGCCACGATGTCCCTGGAAGCCAGATCGCCGGCCGGATCGAGACGCTCCATGAAGCGCTCCCCCGCGGCGTTGACCAGGTGTCCGCCCTCGCCGCGCATCGCCTCCGAAAGCAGGAACCGCGGCGCGCCGCGCAGGCAGAGGGCCGTCGGGTGGAACTGCACGAACTCGAGGTCCATCACCTCCGCCCCCGCCCGGTAGGCCATCGCGATGCCGTCCCCCGTGGCTTGCGGGGGGTTCGTGGTCTCCCTGTAGACCTGCCCCGCGCCCCCGGTCGCCAGGACCACCGCCGGACCCGCGAGGGTCACGGTCTCGAGGGAGCGCTCGTCGAGCGCCAGGAGGCCGGCGCAGCTCCCGCCGGACATCACGAGGTCGATGGAGAACATCCGCGGCAGGAGAGCGATCCCATCTTCCTCCCGGGCCCTCGCGACCAGCGTGCGGACGATCTCGCTCCCGGTGGAGTCCCCGCGCGCCCTGATGATCCGCCGCTTGCTGTGGGCCCCCTCGCGCGCCAGCGCCAGGCCATTCCCCTCCCTGTCGAAGCGCGCCCCCCAGTCGATCAGCTCCAGCGCCCTCCCGGGTCCCTCTTCGACCAGGACCTGGACCGCCGCCTCGTGGCACAAGCCGTCTCCGGCGCGCAGCGTGTCCTGGTAGTGCAGCGCAACCTCGTCGTCGTCCGAGAGCACCGCCGCCATCCCCCCCTGCGCCTTGTCGGAGGAGGAATCGGTCGCGCCGTCCTTCGTGAGGATCGCCACCCGCCCGCCCCGGGCAGCGATCTCCACCGCGGCACGCAGCCCGGCGATCCCGCTGCCGATGACGATGGCATCGAACGAACGGTTCGTCATAATACGCGCAGGGTCACGTGGGGTCCCTCGCTCAGGCGGTATACTCTCACACGGTCCCCGGCCTCGGGAACGTGTGGTCCTGGCAGCACTATGTCACCGGCAGTTCTTGACAGGCGCAAACCTTGACGGTATATGAAGATACGGCCGAGGGTTCACAGCTCCAACCGCCGATCAGGCGGTCATGAAGACAGCTCGAGAAGCCTCCGAGGAATGATGAGCACAGTCTCCGCCTCCGGAACCACGTCTACCCGTCTGCTGGTTGCCTTCGGCCTGGCCCTGCTATTGGCCGGCCCGAGCGTACTGCTGTGGGCATCCAGGACACAACTGACCGCTCCGGCCGGCGACGACGACTCGGCGGTCCTGGCCGAGATCGCCCGCCTCGAGGCGCGGCAGTTCGAGAACATGACCCGGCCCTTCGGGCACGCGCGCATGGTTGGGCTCTCACCGTTCGGGGACCGGTTCCTCTGGCCGATGCTCAGGGAGGGAAACAGGACGGGCCTGCTGGTCACTCAACTGGGCCATCTCGATCCAAATGACCCCGACGCCCTGCTCGGCCTCCTGCCTGATTCGGTGCGCTACCGGGCGAACGAGGTGACGCGTCTCGGCCGGAGCGGCCTGGTGCCGGGGCTGAACTACGTGCGCCTCTCCCCGGAGGCGATCGCCGCGGGGCGCGCCCCGGAGGCGCAGCGGGCGGTGC
>JACQNT010000161.1 GCA_016202915.1 Acidobacteriota bacterium | reverse complement strand
GGCGTCCGCGTTCCTCTCCATGCGGGAGGCCTTCAGGGCCGCCTCCGGAAGGAACCCCTCCAGCGCCTGCCGCTCCCGGGGCGTCAGCGGACCCCCGGCACGCACCCGCCTCAGGATGCGGTGGACCACCAGGTCCGGGTAGCGCCTTATCGGCGAGGTGAAGTGGGTGTAGCAGGAGGTCGCCAGGCCGAAATGGATGTCGCGCTTCTCGGCGTAGCGCGCCTGCTTCATCGATCGGAGCATGAGCCGCGACAGGAAGCGCTCCTCCGGCCTCCCCTTCGCCATCTCCACGATCTCCTGGAACGCCTGCGGCTCGATGGAGGTGAACGGCCGGGGCAGCCGGTACCCGAAGGCCTGCGCCACCCGGTCGAACTCCTCCAGCTTCTTCGGGTCGGGTTTCTCGTGGATGCGGTACATGGAGGGCGCGCGCGCGCGCCACAGGTGGGAGGCGACCGTCTCGTTGGCGGCCAGCATGAACTCCTCGATCAGCCGGTGCGCCACGTTGCGCTCGAGGGGCACGATGCCGGTCATCTCCCCCGTGGCGGCCAGGAGGAGCTCCGGCTCCGGGAGATCGAAATCGATGCTGCCGCGCCGCCGCCGCTTCGCGTTCAGCACCCCGCACAGCTCCTCCATCAGGCGGAACATCGGCTCGAGCGCCCGGTACCGTCCCGTGACCGCGGGGTCGCGGTCGATCAGGATCTTCGCGACGTCGGTGTAGGTCATCCGGGCCGCGGTGCGGATCACGCCGTCGGCGAAGCGGTAGCCGGCCACCTTGCCGTGGCGGTCGATGGTCATGACGCACGACTGCACCAGGCGGTCCACGCCCGGGTTGAGCGAGCAGATCCCGTTGCTCAGACGGTGCGGCAGCATCGGGATCGCCGTCCCGGGGAAATAGACGCTCGTCCCCCGCTCGTACGCCTCCCGGTCGAGGGGGCCGGAGGCGCGGACGTAGTGCGCCACGTCGGCGATATGAACCTGAAGCCCGTAGGTGCCGTCGGCGTTCCGGGAGACGCGCACGGCGTCGTCGAAGTCCATGGCGGTCTCGCCGTCGATGGTGACGATCGGCACGCCCCGGAAATCCTCCCGCCGGCGCATCTCCTGCAGGGGGATGTCGTCCGCGATCGCCTCGGCGGCGCTCAGGACGTCTGGCGGGAATTCTTCGCGCAGATCGTATTTCCGCACGATCGTCTTCAGATCGATACCGGGATCGTCCGGGTGGCCGAGGACCTCGACGACCCGCCCCAGGGCGCCGCCCCGCTCCGTGGGCGGGCGGGTGATCTCGACCCCGACCACCATGCCGTTTTCGGCGCGGCCGGCATCGCCCTCCGGGATGACGACGCCGCTCTCGAACAGCCGGTCGTACGCTTCGACGCGGCCCGGACTGTGACGGCCGGCCGGCGATCGGTAGACGCCCATGACTCTCTTCCGGGAGCGCTCCAGGACGCGGACGATCTCCCCCTGGGCGCTTCCGCGCCCGTCGGACCGCACCACCCGGACGGCAACCCGATCTCCGTCCAGGAGATCCCCGAGGGCCGGCGGCGGTATGAAGATGTCGCGCCCGCCGAGGTCGGGGCTCACGAAACCGAAGCCGCGCGGGTTCCTCTGCAGCCGGCCGGTGATGGTCCCTCCCACCCGCGGGGCGGCGGCCGTCGCGCCCCGTTCCCGTCCGCCGCCGGGCGCGGGTCCCGCGCCCGCCGCTGCGAAGCGGTCGCGGTCGATTTTGACGACCTCCGCCTCGCTGATCATGTCTCGGAGCGTCCTCTTGAGCTCATTGCGCCGCGCCTTCTCCGTCCTCAGGAGACGCACGAGCCCCTGGACCGTCGCGGGCCTGTACCCCGGCGCCCGCATGCGGTCGAGCAGGGCCTGCCGCATCTCCCGTGGTCCTCTGCCGCTCATGCCACTCCCCGGGTGACGGACCGGCAACCTAGCACACCCCTGAGCGGGGCGCAAAGGCGCTCCGGAGCTCCTGTGGGCCCCCGGAGTGTTACGCCGATTCGGGTTGACGGTCTAACACCTTCGAGGTACATAGGAGTCAAACGAGAGAAACCTGGACGAGGAGGGGCGGGGGGCTTGTAACCTCAAATCTCCTATGATTTTGGCGTCTGTTTGCGATGTTTCTTTCCGGGCTCGTGCCACACCCCGTCGGAGTGGTCGCGCCGCGCCACTAGGACGGGAGGTCAGGGCCGCAGGCGGGTGTACGGCCCGTCATGCGCCCCCAAGCGGCAAACATTCACGAGGAGAAACATGAAGAGATTCGCAGGCCTCGCGTTCGCTTTCCTTCTCCTGCTCCTCCCGAACGCCATCCGGGCCGAGGAGATGAGCTTCGTCGCCACCCTCTCGGGCGACAACGAGGTTCCTCCCTCCGCCACCGGCGCGACCGGGGTCGCTCATGTGGTGGTGGACACCGACAGCAACAGGCTGCGCTTCGAGGTGCACGTGTTCGACTTCACCAACACCCTCGTGGCGTCCCATATCCACCGCGCTCCGGCGGGGGTCAACGGGCCTGTGAT
>JACQNT010000163.1 GCA_016202915.1 Acidobacteriota bacterium | reverse complement strand
CCGCCAGCGCCGGCGGGACCTGACGATCGCCCGGCTCACCCCCGATCTCATCTACGACCAGATGATCGCGGCCGGCTGCGCGCGGAAGATGATCTTCTCGTGGGCCGGCAACCCGGGGGTCGGCCCGCTGCACGCCTTCCGGCGGGCCGTGGAGCAGGGCCGCCCCCGTCCTCTCGAGATCGAGGAGTACACGCACTTCGGCATGGTGCTGCGCTTCATGGCGGGCGCCTCGAACCTGCCGTTCCTGCCGACGCGCAACTACCCCGGCACCGATCTGACGAAGGTGAACCCGGCCTTCAGGAAGGTGCGCTCCCCGTACTCCGACGAGGAGCTGTGGTGCGTCCCGCCGCTCAACCCGGACGTGACGGTGGTGCACGCGCAGCGCGCCGACGCGGACGGCAACACGCAGATCTGGGGGCTGTACGGCGTGCAGAAGGAGGCCGCCTTCGCGAGCCGTCGCGTCATCGTGACGGTGGAGGAGGTGGTGGACTCCTCGGTCATCCGGTCCGACCCGAACCGCACCCTCATCCCCGGCACGATCGTCAGCGCCGTCGTCCTCGAGCCGTTCGGCGCCCACCCGTCGTTCGTGCAGGGGGCGTACGACCGTGACAACGACTTCTACGTCCGGTGGGACGGCATGTCGCGGGACGAGGCCGGCTTCCAGAAGTACCTCGATGAGTGGGTCCGCGGCCTCCCGGACCGCTCCGCCTACATCAGGAAGATGGGGGCGCGCGTCGAGGAGCTGCAGGCCGACAGGCAGCTGTGCCAGCCGGTCAACTACGGGTTCTGAAGGGGCGATGGCGACGGACGGGTACACGACATCCGAGCTGATGGTCTCGCGGGCAGCGAAGGAGCTGAAGGACGGCGACGTCGTGTTCGTCGGCATCGGCGTCCCGTCGCTGGCCGTCAACCTCGCCTACCGGATGCACGCCCCGGGCCTCTGCATGATCTACGAGTCGGGCGCCGTCGGCTGCGTGCCGAAGCGCCTGCCGATCTCGATCGGGGACCCGTGCCTGGTGACCGGGTCGCTGGCCGTCGTGCCGATGATGGACGTCTTCAACCTCTACCTCCAGCGCGGCCTGATCGACGTGGGCTTTCTCGGAGGGGCGCAGGTGGACCGCTTCGGGAACATCAACTCGACCGTCATCGGCGACTACCGCCGGCCGAAGGTCCGCCTGCCGGGCAGCGGCGGCGCCTGCGAGATCGCCGCCCTGGCGAAGAGAGTCGTCATCACCATCGGCAACAGCAAGCGGACGCTCCCCGAGCGGGTCGATTTCATCACCAGCCCTGGCTTTCTCGGCGGCGGCCGCGAGCGCGAGGCGCTCGGCCTCGCGGGCGGCCCCGACCTGGTGATCACCGACATGGGTGTTTTCCGCTTCGACCCGCAGACGCGCGAGATGGTCCTGGCCTCGATCCACCCCGGGATCACGCTGCAGAAGGTCAAGGAGAACACCGGCTGGGACCTCAGGGTGGCGGCGGACCTCACGGAGACCACGCCCCCAAGCCCGCGGGAGATCCGGATCATCCGCGAGGAGCTGGACCCGCAGGGGATCTTCCTCCGAACGAAAGCAGGGTAACGTGAAGAGGCGCAAGGCGCGCGGGGCGAGAACCGGGCGGACGGCCGCCGGGCGCGGGCGGCGGCACGCCCCGAGGCGTCGTGCGGCGGGCGGGCGGCCTCCCGGGACGAAGAAGCCGGCCCTCTCCGACCCGGCGCTGGCCGCCGCGACGGCGAAGGCGGCCGCCTCCATCAAATCGACCCTGCTCGAGGAGCCGGCCTTCGTCCCCGAGGATCCGATCGAGGAGGCGGAGCAGATCGGCATGCTCCTGGGCGACCAGGAGGGAGCGGAGGAGGAGCCCGGGGATGACGAGGCGGATGCCGAGCCTGTCCTCCACGGGATGCGCCAGACCGCCCTGCGGCGGCGCGGCCGCCCCGCGCCCGCGATCGTCGTGAAGCCCGGCGCGGAGGAGCCGGCCGCCGAGCCCGCTCCCGGGCCGGCCGCGGCGGGATCCTCCGCCGGCGCCGCCCACCTGTTCCCGCGCAACCTGGGCTTCGATTACCCCGTCGCCGTCCGGGCCGAGGGGATCTGGATCCACGACAGCGCCGGCCGGAAGTACCTCGATGGCTCAGGGGGCGCGGTCGTCTCCTCGATCGGCCACGGGGTGCGGGAGATCGCCGAGGTCATGACCCGGCAGGCCAGGCGGCTGGCCTTCGCCCACTCGTCGCAGTTCATCACCCGGGAGTCGATCGGCCTGGCGGACCGGATCGCCGCCCTCGCCCCGGGAGACATGAAGGAGACCGGGCGCGTCTATCTCGTCTCCGGCGGGAGCGAGGCGATCGAGACGGCCGTCAAGCTGGCCCGGCAGTATCATGTCGAGACCGGCCAGCCCGGCAAGTTCAAGGTCGTGTCGCGCTGGCAGTCGTACCACGGCAGCACGCTGGGGGCGCTGTCGGTGACCGGCAACGTCGCCCGGCGCGACCCCTACGCGCCGCTGCTCCTGGCGCAGCCGCACATCCCGCCCTGTTACTGCTACCGCTGCCCGTACGGGTTGAGGTTCCCGAAGTGCGGCATCGCCTGCGTCGAGGAGCTGGAGGGCGCCATCCTCCAGGAAGGGCCGGAGACGGTCGCGGCGTTCCTCGCCGAGCCGGTCGTCGGGGCGACGCTCGGCGCCGTCCCCGCCGTGGAGGGCTACTGGAAGCGGGCGCGCGAGATCTGCACGCGGCACAACGTGCTGCTGATCGCCGACGAAGTCATGACCGGCGTCGGCCGGACCGGGAGGAACTTCGCGGTCGATCACTGGGGCGTCCTCCCCGACATCATCGTCGCAGGCAAGGGGCTGTCGGGCGGCTACGCCCCTCTGGGGGCGGTGCTCGCGCGCGGCTTCATCTTCGACGCCATCGGCCGGGGCCGGGGGTACTTCGAGCACGGCTACACCTACAGCGCCAACCCCCTGTCGGCGGCGGTCGGCAGCGCCGTCCTCGACTACCTGGCGAAGCACCGGCTGATCCGGCGCGCCGCGCGAATGGGGAAGGTCCTGGGGACGAAACTGCTGCGCCTCCGCCGCCACCCGATCGTGGGCGACGTGCGCGGGTTGGGGATGATGTGGGGGATCGAGATCGTGAAGGATCGCCGCAGCCGGGAGCCGTTCCCCGCGACGCTCAAGGCCGGGCGGCGGATCTACGAGGCCTGCCTGGAGGAAGGGCTTCTCATCTATCCCGGGTCCGGATCACGCCACGGCCGCGACGGCGACCACTTCCTGGTCGGCCCCCCGTTCACCATCACCGGCGCCGAGATCGACGACCTGGTCGCCCGGCTCGACCGCGCCCTGGCCCGGGTGGGCAAGGCGCTGCGCTAGGAAATCCGCGCCGCCGGTCCCAGGCGTCCCGCCCCGCCGACTGACACTCAGCGCCCGGCAGCGCCCGCCTCCGACGGCTGGAGCGCCACCGTGGTGCGGTCCGCCTCGATCACCTTGTCGAACATCTTGCGGACGTTCTCCTGCACGCTGGCGGGCCAGCGGTTCCGGCGCGCCACGAACTGGCGCGCACAGCGCGCCCCACCGTCGCCGTGCGGCAGGCAACTGAAGGTCAGGGTACCGACCTCCGACTTGGCCATGACCGAGGGCGGCATCGGGCCCGCCTGGATCCCGTCCACCGGCTGGATCACCACCGTCTCCTCCTCGTTCCAGCCCCGGTCAACGAAGAACGGGTACTGGCGGGCGCCACGCGAGATCGGGTTGGTCTCCTCGCAGGTGAGGACGCAGCCGCGCACGAGGAGGATGTCCTCCGCCGTCGTCACGAGGCCGGGCGCCTCGATCTTCATCGTGATCCGCAGGGGCTTCTCGACGTCGTCGAGGTCCTCGATGGTGTGGGAGCGGAGGGCCGCCCCCGGACGCCGGCCGGCGACCCATTTCTGCATGAACGCCAGCCGGGCGGCCTCGGCGGCGGGCGCCAGGTCGTCCCGCAGATCGATGGCGTCCTCCCCGAGAAACTCGGCCTCCACGTCTAGGTCCGCCTTGCCGTCGCTGCGCGGCTTCAGGCCGATCTTGTAGCGGCTCGCGCTGATCTCGTTCCTGGAGGGCAGCGCGATCATCTCGCCTTCCTTCCCCTTGATCAGGAGGGCTTCCGCCCCCGAGTCCTTCCATGGCAGGAAGGCGAAAGGAGCGTAGGTGACCGTCGGGTCCAGCCACAGGTAGCCGCCACCCGCCTGCGGCAGCGCCACGACGGCATGGGTGAACTGGGAAAGGCTGAAGAACTTCGGGTTGAGTGACCCGCCGTTCTTCCCCGACACGAGGGCGGCGTGCGCCTCGATGCCGATCGTCTTGAGCGCGGCCATGAGGAGCACCGCCTTGTCCTCATTGTCCGCGATCCTGTCCTTGACCATCGTCTCGATCGATCGGACACGGCCGTACACATCGAGGAAGGAAAGGTAGCGGAAGTCGCGCTGGACGTGGCGGAAGATCGTCTTGATCTTCTCCTGCGGGTCGGTGATTCCCTGCAGCCAGCCGTCCACGACCGGCTTCAGGGAGGACAACCCGTCCTTGACGGCGCCCTGGTAGTTGTGCGCCGTGTGCTGCGCGACCGAGGGCCAGTCGATGAAGACGCGGTCCTGGCGTCCGAGGGAGGGCCAGTAGTACCTCTTCCACTCGAGCAGAACGAATTCGATCCGAGGGCTCACATCGCGCGCCGGGGGCATGAACAGCTCGTCCTTGTAGCCGGGCAGGTCGCGCAGCTCCTGGCTGTAGAGCTTCCCCTTGACCTTCCCCTCGCGCCAGTTCGTGATGGCCGGCGGCTGGGAGCCGGGGCAGTGATCGCAGAGCGACCAGTAACCCATGTCGTCGGGGATCGCCTGGGTCATCCTGGCGCGGAGGGTGAACTCGGGGCCGGCGAAGTAGAACGGGTCGATGAACACCACGGAGTTGTCGTGGCGATCGTAGCGGTACTCGAGGATGGCCCCCCGCTCGACCGCGGGAAAGCTGAACACCCAGGCTGTCTCCTTGTAGGCGCCGACCTGAAAGGTCACCTTCTCGAAGATCTGGTCCGGAGCGACCGGGGCGGCCGTCCCGTCCGGCTTGATCGTGCGCGCCCGGATGTTGCTGACGCGCGAGTATTTGCCGGCGGCGATCTCGACGTCCGCGTACCGCTTGCCGCGATCGGTCAGGATCTTGAATCGAACGTGATGGTCGATCACGTTGACCGTGTCGCCCCCCTTCGGGACAATCTTCCCATTGCGCTCGTTGAGGAGAACGACGGCGTCGGCCTCCGGGTCCTGGGGGACACTGGTGAGCGCGCGCTCCGCTGGAGTGACCTCCGGCCAGCTTTCGGACGACGGCTCCTTCTTGCCGGCGGCGAGGCAAGGGGCCGGAGCCAGCGCGGCACACGCGACGGCCACGGCCAGGGCAAGGAAAGACACACGACGGATCCGGCATTTGCGCGGTTGACGCGTCATGGCGGCACCCCCTTGAAGGCGGTCTTTTGCGAAGGACAGAATGCTGGTATTCTATACGTCAAGCAGTCGTTGTCAATCGCACCACGAATCGCCCTCGCGGCGGGGAGAGCGTTGCCCATGATCCGAACCCGGGGCTCCCTGGTCGGGCCTCTCCTTTTCGTCGCCGCCCTTCTGCCTCTCCAGGAGCATCGTTCGGCCCCCCCTGCGGACATCGAGGCGGGGGAGGACGCTGTAATCCAGGAGGAGACCCTCGACGTCGAAATCATCTCCAGGACCGAGGGGAGAGTACGCCACTCGAAGAGCGTCCGGATCCTCACGATGCGGGGCGCGGAGGAGTACGGCACGGTCTCCGTCGGATTCAACCCCTGGGTCAGCATCCGGAGCCTGCGCGGGTCGGTAGTGTCGCCCGCGGGGAAGCGGGTGGAGGTGAAGAAGCAGCAGATCTGGGAGGGCTCGGACTTCCCCTCCTTCGTGCTGTACGCGGACTCGAAGCACCGCACGATCAACTTCCCCGGCGCCGGTCCCGGGGCCACTCTGGAGTATGAGTACGAGCAGGTGGTCCGGAACCTGTATTTCCTGCCCGACGCGTTCCACCTTCAGGAGGAGGTGCCGGCGCGACTGAAGACCTTCACCGTGCGGGCGCCCGCGTCGTTCCCCCTGCGGCATGCGGTGCGCGGCGCGTCCCCGGGGTATTCCCGCGAAGAGCGGGACGGCTCCGTCATCCACCTCTGGCGCGTGCGCGACGTCCCCGGGCTGAAGGGCGAACCCGACATGCCGCCGGAGGACGACCTCTGGCCGCGCGTCTCGATCTACCTGAAGGAAATCCAGTGGGACGAGCACCGGATCGACGCCTCCAGCTGGAACGGCATCGCCCGCTGGTACTGGGACCTGGCCCGCGACCGCATGGTGCCCGATGACGCCGTGACCGCCGCGGCCAGGGAGATCACGGCCGGCGCGAGCGAGCCGATGGAGAAGATCCGGCGCATCTACGAGTTCGCCCAGGGGAAGGTGCAGTACGTCGCGATCGCGCTCGGCATCGGCGGATTGCAGCCGCACCCCAGCGGCCAGGTGCTGCGCCACAGGTACGGGGACTGCAAGGACAAGGCGACGCTGATGGTCGCCATGCTCCGCGCGATGGGCCTTGTTGGCTACCCCGTCCTCATCCTGACGCGCGACAACGGCCTCACCGACCGCGACTACCCCGCGGACTTTTTCAACCACGTCATCGTCGCCGTGCCGGGCCCGGGCGGCTACCTGTTCATGGACCCGACCTCCGAGACGACGCCGTTCGGCGATCTGCCGTGGACGGACCAGGGAGTGCCCGTCCTGGTAGTGAGGGAGGACGGCCGGGGGGACCTCGTCGAGACGCCGCTCTTCCCCCCGGAGCGCAACCGTCGGCACCGGCTGGTGACGGCGACGATCAACGCGGCGGGTGACCTGATGGGGGACTACATCATCGACGTCTGGGGGCAGAGGCGGTCGGACATGGCGGACCTCCTCGAATCGAAGCCGAGCGAGCGCGAGGACGACCTGGCCGATCTGATGTCATGGCTCTGTCCCGGGGCGGTGCTGCTCGGCCACGAGGTCACCAACCCCTCGCAGCCCGAGGACCCACTCAGGATCACGATCCGCTTCCAGGTCCCCCGGTTCACGACCCGGGCCGGAGCGAAGGAGATCGTGACGCCCTATCTGGTGCGCTTTCCAGGCCTCACCAGGATCGCCGCCTACTCCGGGCGCCGCCTGCCGGTCTTCTTCGACTACCTCTTCAGCGAGACCTCCGAGGTCCATCTGCGCCTTCCGGAGGGACGAACCCTGAAGAAGGTCCCCGAAGATCGGGAGGTCAAAGGCCCGGGTCTCCTGGCGATAACCCGCCACGAACTGGTCCACAAGGGGGATCGCCAGGTCCTGGTCGTCAGGCGATCGGTGTCCGTCGGACGGCGCGAGTTCCCCGTGGCCGACTACCCGGCCCTGCGCGACTTTCTGGGAGCGCTGGGGCAGGAGGAGGCCAGGGCGGTGACCCTGGAGATCGCGGGCTGACGGACGACCCGCGCCGGGGTCGTCTCCCGCGGCGGTCGCCCTCCCCGTCAGCGGCGGGCCGCCCTCTCCCCCGACAGCGCCGCCGCGGCGCGGCGCACGGTCGCCGCGCGCCGGCGCAGCGCCGCGGCCAGGGCGGCGGCCTGGGCGCGGGCGCGCGCGGGATCGTTGTCTGCGGTCGCCTCCCGCACTCCGGGCAAGGTCTCTGCGGCGTAGGTCGGCAGCGGCGCGTAGATGAGGTGCCTGAACCAGGGGCGCCCTGGGATTCCCGCAGCTGAAAGCAGATCCCGCTCGCTCTTCATGAGGGCGTCGTTGACCTCCGCGAGCGTCCGCCTGCCGGGCCGCGTCTCCGCGAGGGCGCGGGCGACCCCGGCATCGAGCGCCGCGGCCGCCTTCTCCCACTCCGACAGCGCCCGTTTCACTTCCGAGAGGTCCGGCGCCGCCGGCGCGCGTCCGGCGTTCTTCTCCAGATCGTCCAGGTAGGCCCGCACGTCGGACGGGTACGCCGACTCCTCGAACGGCAGGATGTCGGCGTTGGCCAGCCGGTACGCCATCAGGCCCCACAGCCGGACCATCGCCGTGTGGTACAGGAACCCGGGATCGCCGAAGCGGCTCATCCAGGAATGGGAGTCGTAGATCGAATGATAGACGCCGTACGGCCCCTCGAAGGAGGCGTCGAGCGACGGGATCCCGAGGTGGTTGAAGAAGACGGTGTAGTCCGATCCGCTCCCCAGGATGTCGAAGGCGACCTCACGCCCGCCCGCGTTCTCGCCCGTCATGCCGTAGAGCGCCTTGAACCCTCCGTCGCCCGCAGCGGCGGCCGTCTCGGTGTAGAGATCCCGGCCGCTCCTCGGATCGGGGACATCGCCGAGCGCCTCCGAGATGAGGCGCCGCAGCGTCGGGACGGCCGAGGCCTGAAACGCGGGGCCCGAGGCCGACGAATCGACGTTCAGGCAGGCGACGCCGTTCGCCGCGAGGTCCTCCCCGAACTCCTCGCCCCACTCGGTCGATCCGGTCAGCGTCCACTCCTCGGCGTCCCAGTTGGCGAACACCAGCGTCCGCCGCGGCTTCAGCCCCCGGCGGTACAGCTCTCCCGCCACCCGGGCCAGCTCGATCATCGTGGCGGTGCCGCTG